>CAXNIK010000036.1:0-17356 GCA_964202115.1 Burkholderiales bacterium | reverse complement strand
GGATGCTGCACGCCCTGGTTCTGGCCGATGGGCCGGTCGAATACGATGCGCTCGCCGGCGTACCTGGCCGCGCGCTGCAGCGCCGAGCGGCCCATGCCGATGGCCTCGGCGGACACCAGCACGCGCTCCGAATTCAAGCCGTGCAGGATGTATTCGAAGCCGCGGCCTTCCTCGCCGATGCGGTCTTCCACCGGGATCTCCAGGCCATCGATGAAGAGTTGGTTGGAGTCCACGGCCTTGCGGCCCATCTTGTCGATCTCGCGCACTTCCACCTTGCTGCGGTCCAGGTCGGTGTAGAACAGCGACAGGCCCTTTCCAGCCTGGGTAGATTGCGTCACCGCTTCCAGCGGCGTGGTGCGCGCCAGCAGCAGCATCTTGTGGGCGACCTGGGCGGTGGAGGTCCAGATCTTCTGCCCATTGACCACGTAGCGGTCGCCCTTGCGCACCGCCAGCGTCTTGAGCGCCAGGGTGTTCAGGCCGGTATTGGGTTCGGTCACGGCGAAGCAGGCCTTCTCCCTGCCGGCGATCAGCGGCGGCAACCAGCGCGCCTGCTGCTCCGGTGTGCCGTGGATCACCACCGGGTGCAGCCCGAAAATATTCATATGCAGGGCGGAGGCACCCGCCATGGCGGCGCCCGAAGCGGCCACGGTCTCCATGATGAGGGCCGCTTCGGCGATGCCCAGCCCGGCGCCGCCATACGCCACCGGCATGGCGATGCCCAGCCAGCCGGCATCGGCGAAGGCCTTGTGAAAGTCGTGGGGAAAGCCGCCGTGCCTGTCCTTCTCCAGCCAGTACTCGTCGGGGAATTTTGCGCACAACTGCTCAACGGCGGCGCGTATGGATTGCTGCTCTTCAGTGGGCGCGAAATTCATTCTGATTCCGGTGATCGGTCTGGGCTTTGGGAACTTGGCTTTGCAGCGGAGGATACAGCAGCGTTTCAGCGTGCGCGCAGCTCTGAAATGCGCTTTAATCGCCAGATCAGCCGGCATCCATAATTCTTCCCATAAGCCGGCCTGCCCACCTGCTCGAGGAGTCCGATGTGAAGTTCAAGCTATGGCGTTTTGGCTTTTTGTTGTGTGCCGCCGTGGCGGCCGCAGCGCAGGCGCAGCAGGGCGCTTATCCCAACCGGCCGGTCACGGTCATCATTCCCTTCACCCCGGGCTCGGTGGCCGAGACCGAGGGCAGGACGCATTTTGCCGAGGTGAGCAAGAGCCTGAAGCAGCAGTTCCTGTTCGATTTCAAGCCCGGCGCCAGTTCCGCCATCGGCATGGCCTACGTCGCCAAGCAGCCGGCCGACGGTTACACGCTGCTGCTGGTGTCGGCAAGCTTCAGCCTGATGCCCTTGCGCACCGTGGAGCTGTCCTTCAATCCGCGCACCGATTTTGCGCCGGTGTCGCTGGTGAGCAAGCGCTGGGGCACGGTGCTGATGCACCCTTCCATGCCCTCCACGGCCGCCGAGCTGGTGGCCTATGCCAAGGCCAATCCGGGCAAGATCAACCTTGCCACCAATGGCGTGGGCAGCCAGCAGCATCTGACCGGCGCCTGGATCGAGGAGCTCACCGGCGTGAAGCTGACCTTCGTGCATTACAAGAGCGCCGCCCAGGTCATTCCCGACCTGCTGGCCAACCGCGTGCAGTTGAATCCGATCACGCTCACCTCGGCCCTGCCGCATATCAGGTCGGGCAAGGCCAAGGCGCTGGGCATGGCCAACCTGGAACGCAACCCGGCCTTCCCGGACATGCCCACGCTGGTGGAGCAGGGCTGGAAGGACTTCGAGTATTCGAGCTGGCAGGGGCTGCTGGCGCCGGCGAAAACGCCGCCCGCCATCGTCAACCTTCTGAGTGCCGAGATCGGCAAGGCAGTAAAGACACCCGAGGTGATCAAGCGCCTGGCCAATGAAACCCAGCTCATCGGCAGCACGCCGGAGTTTTTCGCCCGCCACGTCGCCACCGAGACAGTGCGCTGGGGCAAAATGATCAAGGAAGCGGGGATTACGCTGGATGATTAAAAGCCCACAATTGATACTGATGTGGGGACAAGAAGGGGCTTTACAATTTCAATACTCCAAGGAGGTTGCCATGCTGCAGAAGACAGCCGTACTGTCGTTGCTGGTTTGCACCATTTGGCTGGCGCCCCATGCCAGATCCCAGGAATACCCCGACCGGCCAATCAGGGTGATCGTGTCCTACACCCCTGGAGCGACCGACGCGGCTGCCCGCACTGTGGCCAAGCCCATGTCCATGCTGCTAGGCAAGCCTGTGGTTGTCGAGAACAAACCTGGGGCGGAAGGGGCCATCGGCGGCGAATACGTGCTCAAGGCGGCTCCTGATGGCTACACGCTGTTGTATACGACCTCCTCGAACATGCTCCGTCCCCATCTCACCGAGATGTCTTACGATCCGTTCGCGTTCACGCCCATCGGCAGGGCGGTGGGTACGGCGAACATTCTGGTGATACCCGCCGGGCATCCGGCCAAGACTGCAACCGAGTTGGTGGCCTTTGCCAAGGCCAATCCCGGCAAGGTCTCCTATGGGTCCGTTGGCGGCGGCAGCGCGCAGCTGTCGGGGACTTTTCTGGAGTTGGTGGCCGGTGTTCCCTTCCAGCATGTTCCTTACAAGGGCACCACGCAGGCCATGGCCGATTTGCTGGCGGGGCGACTGACCTTCATGTTCTCCGGCGTCGGTCATGTGCTCTCCAACGTCAAGGCGGGCAAGCTGCGGGTCTTGGGCGTTGCCGATAACGTGCGCCATTTCCAGCTGCCGGACATCCCGACGATGGCTGAGGCCGGACTGAAGGATTTCGACCTTCCGATCATCTGGCATGCCTTTGTCGGACCGCTCAATACGAGCCGCCCGGTGGTGGACAAGCTAAGCCAGGCGCTGCGCACCTCGCTGGCTGAACCGGATGTGATCAAGGCAATAAACTCGCAGGGCTACGAGACAAGGTTTTCCACGCCGGAGGAACTGCGCGCCCAGATGCGCGGAGATTTCAACATCTGGGGCAAAATTGTGAAGGCGGCGAATATCCAGAAGAATTAGCAGTGTCAGCAGGGTATTCTTAACCAGCCAATGAAAAATCCGCGGCCATGCCGAGGGATGCTTACCCATTCGAGGAGGTCACCATGTTAAAGAAGGCAGCCGTACTGTCGTTGCTGGCTTGTGCCACTTTGCTGGCACCGATTGCCAGTGCCCAGGAATACCCCGACCGGCCGATCAGGATGATCGTGCCCTTTCCACCGGGAGCGACCGACGCGGCTGCCCGGGCCATTGCCCGGCCCATGTCCGTGCCGCTGGGCAAGCCCATCATCATCGAGACCAAGCCCGGCGCGGATGGCGGCATAGGCGGGCAGTACGTGGCCAAGGCCGCTCCGGACGGCTACACGCTGCTGTATACGACGGCCTCGAACATTCTCCGCGGGCATCTCATCTCCGAGATGCTGTATGACCCGCTGGGATTCACGCCAGTTGGCCGGGTGATGGGCTCGGTGAATGTTCTGGTGGTTCCCGCCAGCTTCCCGGTCAGCAGTGTCGCCGAGTTGATCGCCTACACCAAGGCCAATCCGGGCAAGGTCACCACCGGCGGGCTGGGCGGCGGCAGCGCGGATTTTGCCGCGATACTGCTGCAGCTGGTGTCAGGCGTCGAGTTCCTGCAAGTGCCTTACAAGGGCAACACCCAGGCCATCGGCGATCTGCTGGCCGGGCGCCTGAACTTCATGTTTGTCGGCGTGGGCCATGCGGTATCCAACATCAAGGCCGGCAAGCTCAGGGCGCTGGGTGTGACCGACAGCCAGCGCTTCTTTCTGATGCCGGATGTTCCCACCATGGCCGAGACCGGGCTGAAGGGCTTCGGCATTCCGCCCATCTGGCATGGCATCGTCGCACCCCTGGGTACGCCCGGCGCGGCGGTGGACAAGCTCAGCACCGCGCTGCGCGGTGCGCTGACCGATGGCGAGGTGGTCAAGGTGATCAACGGCCAGGGCTATGCGCCCAGGTTTTCCACGCCGCAGGAACTGGGCGCCCAGATGCGCGCGGAAAGTGATTTCTGGGCGAAGCTGGTGAAGGATGCGAAGATCGAGAAGAAGTAGCGTCTGGGGCCGGGGGCAGCCTGCTCTCGGCCGAGTTGAGCGTCCCGCGACAATGCCGCCACGCAATCATCCAAAGGAGAACGTCTTGCACAAACTCACAGCCGTCGGAGTGGCCTCCTTGACGCTTTCCCTTGCCGCCTTCGGCGCATTGGCGCAGCAGGGGACCTATCCCAACAAGCCCGTGACGGTGGTGCTCCCCGTCACGCCGGCCTCCTCTGTCGAGACCGAAGGCCGGGTGCATATCAACAAGCTGAGCGAGATGCTGGGGCAGCCCATCGTGTTTGACTTCAAGCCGGGTGGCGGCGGCGCCATAGGCTATGCCTATGCCGCGCGCGCCGAGGCGGATGGCTATACCCTGCTGCTGGTCTCGGCAAGCTATGGCCTGATACCGTTGCGCACGACCAAACTGACCTTCGGCGGCCATGAATCCCTCGCCCCGGTGTCGCTGCTGAGCAAGCGCTGGGGCATTATCGCCATGCACCCTTCCGTTCCGGGGACGGTTGCCGAGTTCACCGCCTACGCCAAGGCCAATCCGGGCAAGATCAACTTTGCCACCAGCGGCGCGGGTACCGTGCAGCATCTCACTGGTGCCTGGGCGGCCGATCTGGCCGGTGCCGACCTGACGCTGGTGCATTACAAGAGCGCGGCGCAGATCATGCCGGACCTGCTGTCGGGGCGCGTGCACCTGACCCCGCTGACCCTGACGTCGGGAATACCGCATCTCAAATCAGGAAAGCTCAAAGCCCTGGGGATGGCGAATCTGCAGCGCAATCCGGCTTTTCCGGACATGCCCACCGTGGCCGAGCAGGGCTGGAAGGACTTCGAGTATTCCAGCTGGCTGGGCCTGATGGCGCCGGTCAAGACACCCACCGCCATCATCAATCTGCTCAGTGCTGAAATGGCCAAGGTGGTCAAGTCACCCGAGGTGGTCAAACGTCTGGCCAGCGAGACCCAGCTCATCGGCAGCACGCCCGCGGAGTTCGCACGTCACATCAGCACTGAAACCGAGCGCTGGCGCAGGTTGATGAAGCAGTCGGGCATCACGCTGGCGGAGGAATAGCGCGCCGCCTTCCGCAGCCGCAACTCAGCTGCGGCTGAGTTGCGGCCCCTGTTCTTCATGCTGCATCGGGTGCGGGGAGTAGAAACCGGCTCTCATCGCTACTTCAGCGATTGCAGTTCGTTGGCAAGCGCCGCCAGTCCAATGGCCTCGATTTTCTTTCCAAGGGAAAAGCGCTCGGTTCCCCCATATGCGACAAACTGCTTTTGCGGTTTCAGATCGGCGCTGCCCGAATGAAATCCCTTTTCCACCTTTGGAGCCGAACTCCGCTTGATCTCGATAGCCCATAGCTGGTGATTTGGCAGTGTCAGAACGAGATCGATTTCGGCACCGGCGGATGTGCGGTAGAAATTTGCTTCGGTGCCTTCGGGAGCCGCCGCAATCAAAGTCTCGATAGCGAGTGTTTCCCAGGTTTGCCCGGCGACGGGATGGCCAAGAATATCTTCCTTGTTTTTCAGCCCTAGCAGCGCATGAGCAATTCCCGTGTCGCGCACGAACACCTTCGGTGATTTCACCAGCCGCTTGCCATCGTTTCGATGCCAGGCAGGCAGCCGTCGCACCAGGAGCAGATCGACCAGCAGATCGAGGTAACTGGCAACCGTTTTGCCGTCCACACCCAGCCCACGCGCGAGATTGGCAGCGTTGAGAAGTTCGGACTGGTTGTGGGCAAGCATCGTCCAGAAACGGCGCAGCGTTTCCGCGGGGATGCGAGGCCCGAATTGTGGAATTTCCCGCTCGAGGTAAGTACGGATGAAATCCTGACGCCATTTGAGGCTCAGTTCATCATCCTTGGCCAGAAAGCTCGACGGGAACCCGCCGCGGACCCATAGCCTGTCCAATTCGTCTGCCTTCACTTCCAAGGCGTCAAACGATTCAAGCTCCATATAAGTAATACGCCCGGCAAGCGATTCTCCCGACTGCTTGAGCAGATCGATGGCGGCGGAGCCAAGCAGAAGAAAGCGGCCCGTTTTTTTTCCGCGCCTGCGTCCGCGATCGATAACGCCCCGCAAGGTCTGAAAGAGTTCCGGCACACGATGCAATTCATCGAGAATGACCAACTCGTCCTCGTGATCCGCAAAGTACTGCTCAGGGTCAGAAAGCCGGGCGCGATCAGCAGGCGATTCCAGGTCGAGGTAGACCGAGGGCCGTTGCGCGGCGATCTCGAGGGCCAGAGTTGTCTTTCCCACTTGACGAGGGCCAAGAAGACCGACCGCGGGGTAGTGGCTGAGTAGATAGACAACCCGCGCTTTGATTCGCCTTTGTATCATCCTTGTAATTATGGAGCAACGCTCCACGATTACAAGGTAAAATATTGGAGGTCAATTTTGCACAGCAACTTGCCCAGGCTTGGAAATACTGGAATTATTAATTAATAACAATATCTTACTGTGAATCCGTCCGCAATTTAATACCAACTCGTCCCTCTACCCCACCGCGACCGCTTCCATCTTCTTCCTCGCCACCGGCACCGGTATCCCCAGATTTCCACGCAACGTCGTTGATTCGCACTCCTTGCGGAACAGCCCGCGCCGCTGCAGTTCCGGGATCAGCTGGTCGACGATGTCCTCCAGGCCATGGATGGCGGCACGGCCGCTGTCTCTGTTCCAGGTAGCCTGATATTCAAGACAAGAGCCGCCCATGCTCAGCATGGCTGGCGATCTGGCGCGGCCTGCGCTCGCGCGTGGCGGTCAGAGCGCGTCGAAATCGGCCTCGACGGACCAACGAAGAGCCCGACATACCCGCGCGAGAGGGGAGTCGTCAGCAAACTCCGCGTGATTCACCGTTGAGCGGGTGCACCATGGTGACGATGCGCGCCTCGGGCAGGCCGCGCACCTGGGCTCATGGATTCAATTCAGCCAAAGCGTGGACAAGGGCAGGGCCCAAAGCGGCTTTCCATCCGCTTCGCCAGCCGGCAGGGTGTTGATGCCGTCATAGAGCAGCACCCCCCCAAGAAAGCGCTTGCCCGCCAGCGCGGCCAATTTCTTGAGGCCGGTGAAGTCTGAGCTCTTAAAGCCAGCGGCAGCCTTGACTTCGACGCCGACAATTCCGCGCTGGCTGTTTTCGACGACAAAGTCCACCTCGGCCTGATCCTTGTCCCGATACATCATGACTTCACGTGACTCGCCGGACCAACTGCACTGCTTGAGCAATTCCGCGTAGACATGGCATTCCAAGGCCTGTCCAAACAGCGAACGATTGCGCGCAATGGCAGCTTCGTTCAGGCCGAGCAGGCTGCACAGCAGCCCGGAATCGAGAAATTGCACCTTTGGCGTTCGCACGACTCGCGACAGCGCATGACCCGACCAGGACGGCACTCGCCGCAGCAGGAACAGCTGCTCCAGCATCGTAAGGTACTTGTTCACGGTCTTGGCATCCAGGCCCAACTGCCCGCCCAATTTCGTGTAGTTGCAAAGCTGCCCCGATACCTGGGCCAGCGCGTAGACCAGTTTCGGCATCTGGCTTAGCTTGTCCACGGCAGCAATATCGCGCACGTCGCGCTGGATGATTGTCTCAATATAGCCACGTGCCCAGGCGTTGCGGCGTGTGACGGTTTTTCGCTGCAACGCTTCGGGATAGCCGCCCTGCAGCACGCGTTGCTCGAGCGCCGGACCGATCTCTCGCTGCGCCAGGGCCTGGCTGACCACGGGCGGCTTTCCATGGTGGGCCAGTGCATGGAAGACTTTGTCGAGCCAACAGCCTGCACTGCCCGTGAGTTCGGCGCCCGCCAGCGGCAGCAGTGGAAGCACTTCAATGCGCCCGGCAAGCGAATCGGCGACCCGAGGCAGCGCCATGACGTCGGCCGACCCGGTGAGAAGGAAACGTCCGGGGCGCCGGTCTGTGTCCACGGCGAGCTTGATGGCCAGCAGCAACTCGGGCACTCGTTGCACTTCGTCGATCACCACGGTGTCCAGGCGCTGGATGAAGCCCTGCGGGTCTTGGCGTGCCGACTCCAGCGTGGCGCTGTCGTCGAGAGTCAGATAGTCGCGGCGGGCCGAAGCGAACTGCCGGATCAGTGTGGTCTTGCCGGACTGTCGCGGACCGTTGATCAGGACTACGGGCGTATCTTTCAGCGCGTCGACGATGCGGCTGCGTAGGTGGCGTGCATAAAGCCGGGATCGGGCCATCTTTGTCGACATATCCGTAATGGGTGTTTGCCCTGCTGATCTTCGCATTGTATCCGGCCAATCCGGAATATAGTCTCGTCCAATCCGGAATATTAGGCCGTCCAATCCGGATTATAGAGGCGGTTGAACCGGAATCGCACTGAGCGTCTGCAATCCCAAGGGCCCTTGCGAGCCCGGACGGGCCGCCGTGTCGCCTTGATTCAACGAACGGCAGATGAAAACGGGGGCTGCGCCCCCGTTTTCATCTGGACTGATTCATGCAACGCCTGGCGGCGCTGGTGCCGCGCCCGCGGCTGCACCTGATCCGCTTTCACGGCGTGCTGGCACCCAATGCCGAGTTGCGGTTCCTGTCCTTGATGCTGCATCGGGTGTGCTACTTTGTCGCACTCCGTCCCGCGCTGCTCCCGGCGATGCGCCCGAACACCGCGCCTGACATCAGTCCGGCGCCGCCCAGGTAGTTCTCGTAGAAAATCCCGCCCACCATTTCGCCGGCGGCATACAGGCCCGGGATGCTGCGGTCGCTGGTGTTCTGCACCTCGGCGTGCTCGTTGATGCGCAGGCCGCCGAAGGAGAAGGTGATGCCGCAGGTCACGGCAAAGCCGGTGAAGGGCGGCTTGTCGATGGGCAGCGCCCAGTTGGACTTGGGCGGGGTGATGCCGGTGGTCTTGTTGCCGTCGAGTATGGCCGGGTTGTACTGGCCAGGCTTGCAGGCGGCGTTGAACTCGCGCACCGTGCGCTTCAGGCCCTCGACATTGATCTCCAGCTTCTTGGCCAGTTCCTCGATGCTGTTGGCCTCTGCCTTGGTCACCTGGTGGATGCGGTACTCGTCGCGCACCATGTCAATGGTCTTGGCATCGAAGATCTGCACCGCGGCGCGCTGCGGCTGCTTCATCACCTCGCGGCCGTACTTGGCGTAGGTGTGGTTGCGGTAGTCGGCGCCCTCGTCGATGAAGCGCTCGCCCTTCAGGTTGACCACGATGCCGATGGGGTAGGAGTGCTTCTGGAAGTTGTCCAGCACCACGCGGTCGCCAAAGGGCGGAGCGCTGATGTCCCACTGCACGGCGTGGCAGCTGGACCAGCCGCCGAAGGCCTGGGCGTCGATGGCGAGGGCCGCGTTCAGACCGTCGCCGGTGTTGTAGCGCGTGCCGCGTACGCGGCAGGATTCCCAGCCCGGCCCGTAGTAGCGCACGCGCATTTCCGGGTTGGCCTCGAAGCCCCCGCAGGCGAGCACCACTGACTTGGCATGAATATCGGCATAGCCGTCTGGCCCCATAACATGCACGCCGGTCACGGCGCCTGACTGGTCCTGCAACAGGCGGCGCATGGCCGTGGCGTAGCGGATCTCCACGCCCACGCGCTCGGCCTGCTTGATCAACTGGTCCACCAGGCCCCAGCCGCCGCCCACGGCCTCGATGTTCACGCCGCCGTAGAAGTGGTGCTTGCCCTCCACCTTGTAGGACTGGCGGCCGAACATGGGAATGAAGCGCACGCGGTTGCCACGCATCCAGCGCATGGTGTCGCGCGAGCGGCCCACCAGCAATTCGGAGAGCGTGTCGTCGGTCTGGCCCTCGGTGACGCGGCGCAGGTCGTCCAGGTAGTCCTCTTTTTTCAGCACCGGCAGGATGATCTGGTCGGCCTCGGCCTTGGACAGATCATCGATGATGTCCTGGCGCACGTCCTCCAGGCCGTCGTGCACGAAGCGAAACCCCCCGGCGGTGAAGAGTGAATTTCCGCCGCGCTCGTCGATGGGCGCTTTTTCCAGCATCAGGACTTTGGCTGCGCCCTGTTCCTTGGCGGATATGGCGGCGCACAAGGCGGCGTTTCCCGCGCCGACGACGATGACATCATATGTTTCACCAGCGGACATTCTTTTCTCCTTTGTGCAGATGTGTTGATGGTTGCATGGATGGTGATTGCTGCTTCAATTTTTCCTGGACGCGGCTGCCTTCTCAATCCGCTGTTGCACCGCTGGCTTTGACCACGGGCTCGTACTTGGCCAGTTCCGCGCGCATGAAGGCGCCGAACTGTTGCGGTGTGGTGGGCACGGGTTCGGCCATCAGGGAGGCGAAGCGAGTTTTCGCCTCGGAAGAATTGAGCGCTGCAACGAAGGCCTGGTTCAGGCGTGTGATAACGGAGGCAGGTGTTCCTGCCGGCGCCACCAGGCCCCACCAGGTGTCGATTTCGAATCCCTTCAGCGTCTCGGCCATCGTCGGAATATTGGGCAATGCCGGCGAGCGCTTCGCCGTGGTGACTGCCAGCGCCCGCAGCTTGCCCGAACTGATGTTGGGGGCGGCGGTGGCGAGATTGTCGAAATTGAAATGCACCTGTCCTCCCAGCAGCGCCAGTTGCGCTGGCGCTCCGCCGTTGTAGGGAATGTGTACGGCGTAGATGCCGGCAGCCTTCTTGAACATCTCGCCCGCAAGGTGACCGGCGCTGCCGTTGCCGCCCGAACCATAGTCCAGCTTCGCCGGATTGGCGCGGGCGAACTTCACCAGATCGTCGACGTTGTTGATGCCGTGCTGCTGCGCCGCCGCCACATTCATCACCAGCACATTGGGCACTCTCACCATCTGCGTGATGGGCGCGAAGTCTTTCACGACATCGAAAGGCATCTTGCTGAACAACCAGGGATTGATGGCGTGCGTCGCCACCGCGCTCACGCCGATGGTGGCGCCGTCCGGCGCAGCCTTGGCGATGAGGTCCACGCCGATGTTGCCCCCGCCGCCCGGCCGGTTTTCAATGAGCACCGTGCCCAGCGAGCCTCTCACGCCTTCGGCAAGCACGCGCACCGTGATGTCGATGGGGCCGCCGGGCGCGTAGGGGACGATCAGGCGGATGGGTTTGTTGGCAGGCTGGGCGAGGGCACTTGCCGCCGCGCCGCACAGAATCAGCGCTCCCAGGATGGGTGCGGCGAGAGAAGGGCGATGGCGTGTTTGCATGAATGTGCTTTCCAATGCGCAGGTGATAGTTCGGCAGGCTGAGATGGTAACAATGTTCTGAGTGTGCCCGCATGCCGTGCCGGTTGGTCGCCCTGTGTGAATGCGCTATGCTTCCCTGGTCATTTTGCCCGGCGACATCAGCGTCAAAACGCAGTGTCGGGGCGCTCCCGCCATCGACGAGGATCTAGCACTCATGCCCTCATCTGCTGCGACGCCTTCCCGCGCCCGGGCCATCGAATCGGCCAACGGCATCGAAGTCTGCATCACCCGCCAGGCAGGCAAGCCCCTGCTGTTGCTGGTGCGCATGGCCTCCCGGGGCATGGGCGGCTGGGACGGCATCTGGGACGGGCTGTGCGAGCATTTTTCGGTTGCGCAGTTCGATCTGAAACGCCCCACGGCGGCGCAGCTCGACCATCCGGTGCAGGTGTTCAAGTGCTTGGCCCGGGATTGCGCCGATGTGGCCGGCGGACTGGGCTACGACGGCTTCCACATCCTGGGATGGACCGGTGGCGCGCATCTGGCGCTGCGCTGCGCGGTGGACCTGCCCGGCACCCTGCTGTCCTGCACTGTGCTCAACCCCTTCTACCGGCTCTCGGACATGCGGCCGGTGCAAAAGGGCAATGAGTTCATGCGCACTCTGCTCAAGGTCGGCGGGCGCGAGGTCTATGCCTATTACTGGGTCATGGCGGGCCTGAGTCCGGCGTTCGTGCGCACGCGCTTTGACGAGGTCGAGCGCATGGTGCGGGCGCGCCTTGCCACCGACACCTTCATGCAGGCCGAGACCGCGGACGTGTCCAGATGGACCGAGGTGCTGCGTGGATTCTGGGTGGAGGATGCCGAACTGGCTGCCATCAAGGTACCGACTCTCATCGTCGGATCGGGGCTCGATCCGGCCTACTTCGGCCCCAGTCCGGACATGGCCCGGGCGCTGCACGCGAGCATGCCCGGCTCCGAGCTGGCCATGGCCGAGGGCTATGGCAGCCTGATGGTGATGGAGGCGCCCGAGGTCTTTCATCGGCTCAGTGCGCCGTTCCATGCGCGCGTCACCGGCAAGTCTCACAAGGAGTAATGGAACATGGAGCTAAAACATCCCATAGAACCGGGCAGCATCGGCACGCTCGGCCATGACCTGGCGCGCCCGGAATGCGTGCTGGCCACCCGCCAGGGCGATCTGTATGTCTCGCATCGCGGCGCGGGCATTACCCATATCAGGCCCGACGGGCAGCAGCAATTCATCGGCGCGCATGCGCAGATTGAGGGGCATGAGTTCGTTCCCAATGGATTCTGCATGCTGCCCGGAGGTGATTTCCTGATCGCCAATATCGGCGAGGCCGGCGGGGTGTGGCGCATGACCCCCAAGGGCGAGCTGTCGCCGTTCCTGCGCGAGGCCGATGGCATTGCCATGGCGGTCGCCAATTTCGTGATGAACGACGAACTGGGCCGGGTGTGGATCACCGTCAGCACGCGCATGCAGCCCCGCTATCTTTCCTACCGCCCCAATGTGGCCGACGGCTTCATCGTCCTGGTTGATGGCAGGGGCGCGCGCATTGTTGCGGAGGGTCTGGCCTTCACCAATGAAGTGCGTCTCGGTGATGCCGGCGCATCGCTGTATGTCAGCGAGACCTTCGGACGCCGCATCTCCAGGTTCGCCATCGGCAAGGACGGTGCGCTGCAATCGCGCAGCACCTTCGCCGAATTCGGCCATGGCGATTTTCCCGACGGCATCGCCTTCGATGCCGAGCATGCGCTGTGGGTCACGAGCATCGTCAGCAATCGCCTGTACCGCGTCACCCGGGACGGCGCCGTGCGCAAGGTGCTGGAGGACAGCGACGCCGCCCACGTGGCCTGGGTGGAGTTCGACTTGCAGGCGGGCAAGATGGGTCGTGAGCACTTCTACACCGCAAAGAGCGAGAAGCTCAAGAACACCGCCAGCCTGGCCTTTGGCGGCCCGGACCTGAAGACCGTCTATATGGGCAGCCTGCTGGATGATCGTCTGATCAGCTTTCGCAGTGCCGTGGCCGGCGTGCCCATGAGCCATTGGGGCTGATGATGAAGAACAAACAAGGGAGGACTGAATGAGCAAGCGCGTGGTGGTCGTGGGATTGGGTCAGATGGGCGGCGCCATGGCCGAGCGGTTGCGCGAAAGCGGGATGGAGGTCACCGGTTTCGACATCAGCGAGGCGACACGCGAGCGTTTTCGCGCCCAGGGCATGCATGTTGCCGACAGCCTGCATACGGCGCTGGCCGATTGCGAGACAGTGCTGACCAGCCTGCCCAATTCGGAAATCGTGCGCTCGGTGTGGCTGGGCGGGGAGGGCATCGTGGGTCTGGCCAGGCCGGGCACGCTGTGCGTGGAACTGAGCACCATCGATCCCCAGACCATGCGCGATCTGGCCGCGGCCGCGGACGCGCGCGGGCTGAAGGTCTTGGATTGTCCGGTCAGCGGCGGACCCAAAGAGGCGCGCGAAGGCACGCTGGTGCTCATGGTCGGCGGTGAGCTGGCGGTGACCGAAATCGCCGGAGACATTCTGCAGGCGCTGGGCGCGAGCTGGGCTTACTCCGGCCCTGCCGGCACGGCCAAGGTGGTGAAGCTGGTGAACAACATGATGTCCATGGGCAATGTGCTGATTGCGGCCGAAGCCTTTGCCGTTGGCGTCACCGCCGGCGTGGAGCCGCAGATGCTCTACGACATCCTGTCGGTGAGCGGTGGCCGTTCCCACCACTTCACCAAGCGCTTTCCCAATGCCATCAAGGGCGACTTCGCCCCCGGATTCAAGATGGAACTTGGCGAGAAGGATCTGGCGCTGGCGGTCGAGCTGGGACGTCAGATCAAGGTGCCCACGCCGGCTGCCTCCCTGATCCGGGATCTGTTCGCGATCGCGCTGTCCGAGGGCTACCGCGGCCAGGACATCGTCGCCCTGCTCTCGATGTATCAGAAGTGGGGCGAGGGGAAGTAGCGGACAGCTACTCTTTGGCGGCGAGTTTGGCGCGCGCGCGGCGCATGCCGGCCAGCCAGCGGTCGTAGTCGGCGGTCTTGCGTCTGAGGTATTCCAGCACTTCCGGATGCGGCAGGATGAGAAAGCGCTCCGCGGCCAGCCCCTGCACCACGCTCTCGGCCACCTGTTCAGGTGATATGGCTCCGGGTGTCAGGAAGCTCCTGCGCTGGCCATCGGCACCCATGAGCATGGGCGTATTCACGCCCTGCGGGCAGAGACAGCTCACCTTGAGGCCGCGGTCGCCGTAGGTGATGGCGAGCCACTCGGCGTAGGCCACGGCGGCATGCTTGGTCGCCGCATAGGGCGCGCTTTCCATATGGCTGAGCAGGCCGGCGGCCGAGGCGGTGTGCAAGAGATAACCCTGGCCGCGCGCAAGCATGTGCGGCAGCACGGATTCGGCGGCATGCACATGCGCCATGACATGCACGTTCCAACTGGTCTGCCAGGCTTCGGCCGGAGCCGTCTCGCCACGGCCCATGGACACACCGGCGTTGGAGCAGAACAGGTCGATGCGGCCATGGGTCCTGAGCGCGTGATCCACCAGCGCCTGCACCTCGTCCCTGGCGGTGACGTTCACGGTGAAGGCGCTGCCGCCCACTTCCCTGGCCGTGGCGGCTGCGCCTTGGGCATTCAGGTCGGCAGCGACGATGCCCGCCGCACCTTCGCGGGCGAAGCGCTGGCACAGCGCACGGCCGATGCCGGAGGCGGCGCCGGTGACGACGATGATCTGGCCGGAGATATTCATATGATTATATTTATAACGTTGATCGACTATGGATGGATATACAAGTCTTTAATTGATCATATTCATATGCTGATCTGCGTGCCCAGCTCGATCACCCGCGAGGGCGGCAGACGGAAGTATTCCACAGCATTGGGGCTGTTGCGCTGCATCCAGCGGTACAGCTCGCGCCGCCAGGTAAAGAGGCCGGGGTGGTCGGCGCGGGCGATGCTGGTCTTGCCCAGGAAGAAGGTGGTCTCCTCCATCTCCAGCACCAGTCCATGGCGCCGGAGCAGCTCCAGGCCCGCGGGCACGTCCGGGTCTTCGCGAAAGCCGTAGTGCAGGGTGACGCGATAGGCGGTGCCTCGCTCCAGCACTTCCACCTCGGTGCGCTCATGCTCGGTATTGGCAACATAGGGCACGTCTTCGGTGGCCAGGGTCAGGAACACCATGCGCTCATGGATGACCTTGTTGTGCTTCAGGTTGTGCAGCAGCGTCGTTGGAACGTCGGCGGCTGACTGGGTCAGGTACACGGCCGTGCCGGGCACGCGCAGCACGCTGTCCCGTTGCAGCGACTGCAGGAAACCTTCCATGGGCACGTTGTAGTTGGCCTCGCGCGCGGTGATCACGGTGGAGAGGCGCTTCCAGGTGGTGAGCATGACGAACAGCAGCAGGCCGCAGACCAGCGGGAACCAGCCGCCCTGGAAAAACTTGGTGGCATTGGCGGCAACAAACAGCAACTCGATGGCGCCGATGGCAATGAGCAGCGCCGCCAGCAGCAGCTTGGCCCGGTGCGCCAGTTGCAACACCACGATGACGATGAGCGAGGTCTCCAGCAGCATGGTGAGCGACACGGCAATGCCGTAGGCGGCGGCCAGGTTGCTGGAGGTCTGGAAGGCGAGCACCAGGGCGACCACCATGATCATCAGCAGCCAGTTGACCTGGCCGATGTAGATCTGGCCGCGTTCCACGTCGGAGGTGACCTCCACCGGGATGCGCGGCAAGTAACCCAGGCGCGAGGCCTGCTGGGTTACGGAGAAGGCCCCGGAGATCGTGGCCTGGGAGGCGATCACGGTGGCGGCGGTGGCCAGCGCCACCAGCGGCAGCACCCACTCCGGCGGGGCCAGCAGGTAGAAGGGATTCTTGGCCGCGGCGGCATCGCGTATCACCAGCGCACCCTGGCCGAAGTAATTGATCATCAGGCAGGGGAAGACCAGGCCGAACCAGGCCAGGCGTATCGGTCGGGAGCCGAAATGGCCCATGTCGGCATACAGGGCCTCGGCACCGGTGACGGCGAGGAATACCGCGCCCAGGGTGAGAAAGGCCAGGCCTGGAAAGCTGGAGGCCAGGTGTATGGCGTGACGCGGGTCGAGTGCCCCCAGCACCTCGGGCGTGGCCATGATGCTGCGCATGCCAAGGTAGGCCAGCACCACGAACCACAGCACGGTCACCGGGCCAAACAGCTTGCCCACTTTGCCGGTGCCCAGGCTCTGGATGGCGAAAACCGCCACGATGATGATGATGGTGATGGGCACCACCCAGTGATCCAGTTTCGGTGCCGCCACCGCCAGGCCTTCCACCGCGGACAGCACCGAGATGGCCGGCGTGATGACGGCATCGCCGTAGAAGAGCGCGGCGCCGGCAACGGCCAGCAGGGCGGCCACACGCGCCAGATATGGACGCGAGCGCAGGCTGCGCGAGGCAAAGGCCAGCAACGCCAGGATGCCGCCCTCGCCGCGATTGTCGAAGCGCAGCACGATGCTCACGTACTTCAGCGACACGATCAGCGTCACCGTCCAGAACATCATGGACAGCACCGCCAGCACATTGGCTTGAGTCAATGGCAGGCCATGCGTGCCGCCGAAGGCTTCCTTGAAGGCGTACAGGGGGCTGGTGCCGATGTCACCGAATACGACGCCCAGCGCGCCCAGGGTGAGCGCGGAGAGTGAGGATTTTTTATGGTCGTTTTCGGCCATGTGGGCCGGGGGCAGGGAATGTACTTGTTGTGCGCCGCACAATACGCCTGTTACAGCAGTATTTCAACTGCGGTTATTCACATAAGCTTGTTTGTGGCGGCGCTATTTGTGGAATACGTTGGTTAGCCGGCAGCGCTGTCCCACTTGGCCAGGTAGCGTTGCCTGGCCGCCTCCCAGACCGGGCCGGCGAACTCACCGGGGCTTTGATGGGTAAGGGCAATCGGCCAGGTGCCCAGGCTGAGCGCCCGCTGCCGGGCGCTGCGGCAGAAATCCATGTCGTAGAAGTGAAAGCCGAACTGCGGATCGAAGCGGACTCCGGCCTCGCTCAAGGTGGACTTGCAACTCGCCAGGAAAAGGCCGTCCAGCAACTCACATGCCGCCGGGACCGGGCCGAATTGCGTGAGCTCTCCGCCGGCCTGTTCGCCGTGACCCACGCTGCCGCTCAGGTACTGTTGCTG
>CAXNIK010000035.1:0-17452 GCA_964202115.1 Burkholderiales bacterium | reverse complement strand
CGCGCGTTCCTATCGCGGCATCGATGTTCTGCGTCCGGTGTCGCCCATGCTGCGCGACGTGCTGTTGGGGGACGGTGTGGCTGCAACGCGAATACGCATCTGCCCAAGTCATCTGGTCGCATCCGGTGCGGCGCTGGACAGGATCAGGGAACGAAGGGTCGCGATCCGGCAGCAGGTGCGCTCGCGCTGGGGCATAGCCGGGGACGCACCCACCATCGTCACCCTGAGCGCCAATATCAAAGGCAAGGGCCTGCATGTCCTGGCGCAAAGCTGGTCCGCCGTGATCAAGGCTGTGCCACAGGCGCGCTGGCTGTTGTGTGGTCCGGAAAGCGACTGGCTGCGTGAACAAGTCGTGCCCATCCTTGAATCCGCCGGCGTGGCCGCTTCGGTGGTCCATGCCGGCCGTCTGGAAGGCGAAGCGGTGTTCGAGCACCTGGCCGCGGGCGATGTGCATGTCAACCCTTCTCTATGTGAAGGTCTCAACATGGTGAGCGTGGAAGCGGCTGTGGTGGGAACGCCCACGATCACCACTTCGGGAGCCGGTATTGCAGATTGGATTGAGCGATTTCATGCCGGCGCAGTCGTTCCCGCAGGAGAAGTTACCCCACTTGCCGATGCTATAATCAGTGCATTCCTTCAGCCCGATAGCCTGGTTGCATGGTCTGCGGCGGCGATAGCAATGTCCGGGGATTTCACCCTGGAAAAGGTGGCCGCGGAACTGGTCGGAATCCTGCAACAGGCTGTGGACTCTAAATCCCCAAGTCAATGACGCTCATACTGGGACTGCACACCGGTCACGAGGCATCCGCCGTTCTGTTTCAGGGCACCGAGGTGCTTGCCGCCGTATCCAACGAGCGCCTGTCGCGCATCAAGAACGATGGGGGCAAGCTCACCGATGCGGCAACAGACGAGGTGCTGCGCATAGCCGGACAGAAGCGCCCGGACATCGAGCGTCTGGCGCTCCTGTACACCTTCTATCCCGAGGAATACGTCATACGCGAGAGTCTGGCCAAGGAGCTGGAGCGTCGCTTCGTGCGCTGGCGGCGCATGCGCTCCGGCTCTGCGCGTCCGCAGTTGCTGCTGGATGATTTCATGGGGCGCCTGGCGCAGCGCGGCCGCACCCTGGACAAGCATTTTCTCAAGCACCGTTTTCTGGCCACCGAGGGATTCGGCCGGGCTGACCTGGGTTTTTACGATCATCATCAGTCGCATGCCCTGGCCGCGGCCTACTACTCCGGTTTCGAAGCTTGTGCAGTCCTGACCATGGACGGGGTCGGCGATCGCAATATCTGCCACAGCAGCGGGGTCTGGAAAGAAGGCCAGTATCAGCGGGTGCACGTCACCGACCAGTCCGCAACATCGCCCGGACTGTTCTACAGCCATATCACGCGACTGCTGGGATTCCAGCCCTTGCGTCACGAGGGCAAGGTGGTGGGCCTTGCCGCCATGGGTGATTCCAAGCCGCTTTACGCGCAGTTCCGCAGGGCGCTGGAGGTATCCGGGGATGGCCGCAGCTTTACTTCCGAGTTTGCGGGGAAGGAAAGGGCCGAGGCGCAGCGCTACGAGTTTCTCAAGCAGGCCATTACCGGACACAGCCGGGAGAATGTCTCCGCAGCCTGTCAGCAGGTGCTGGAAGACGTTGTGCTGGACCTGGTACGCCGATTCCTGAAGGAAACCGGCATGCGCAAAGTGGCCCTGAATGGCGGCGTGGTGGCCAATGTGAAGCTGAACCAGCGCATCGCCATGCTGCCTGAGGTCGACAGCGTATTCGTGTTTCCGGCGATGAGCGACACCGGCAATCCGGTGGGTGCCATATTGCTTGATATCGCGCAGCATGACCCCAATGCCCTGAAGAACTCCAGGCCATTGAAAGATGTGTACTGGGGCCCAGGCTATGACGATTCCGAAATCGAAGCTGCCTTGGCCAAGGCCGGGGTGAAGGCCGAACGACTGGAAGAGGCCAGCCTGGTCGAGCGGGCCGCCGCGGCCATGCACGAGGGGCGCATCGTCGGCTGGTTCCAGGGGCGCATGGAGTTCGGCCCCCGGGCGCTGGGCAATCGCTCCATGCTGGCACGACCGACGGAGGGCAGGATCAACGACTGGCTGAACCAGCGCCTGGAGCGTTCCGAGTTCATGCCTTTTGCGCCCAGCGTGCTGGCCGAGCATGCCGACGAGGTGTTCATTGGCGTGGAAAAGGCCAGGCATACGGCCGAGTTCATGACCATTACCTTCGACGTGCGGCCGGAATGGCGCGAGCGCATTCCGGCGGTGGTGCACGTGGATGGCACGGCCAGGCCGCAACTGGTGCGTGCCGAGATCAACCCGCGCTACCATCGCCTCATTTCCGCCTATCATCGTCTCTCCGGAATTCCACTGGTGCTGAACACCAGCTTCAATGTCCATGAAGAGCCCATCGTGTGCGCGCCGGCCGAGGCGATACGAGCCCTGGTTGAAAAGCGCGTCGACTGTCTTGCCATCGGCAACTACTGGGCCGGACCGGCCTGAGCATTTGCCGGGGCAGGGTGAAGGCCCGGGCGCCAAGGTAGCCAGAGCGTGAAAATCATTTACGCGTTCCCCGAACCACTGCCTCTGGATCGCGCACGCGGCCTGCAGGCGGTCAGCACCGTGGCTGCACTAGGGCGAGCCGGAATTGAAGTCGATTTCGCCTTTGTGCCGGTTGCCGGGGTCGATCCTTTCACCCACTATGGTCTGAATCGTCCTCCCGGGGTCACGCTGATTCCCATCGCGCGCTCGCTGCCCTGGCCCTTGTCACGCCTGCATTCCAACCGGCTGTTCTTTGCCAATCTGCGCAGGCATTTCGGAGATCAGTTGTACCGGCTGCCTTTGCTGGTGCGTCATCTCAAGCTCGCCGCGCTGATCGCGGAGCGGTTGCCCGGAGCGTCCATGCTCTATGAGGCGCACGAGGTGTTTGGCGACACCGCCGCGGCCGGAAAGCGGGAGGCTAACCGTGCGCTTGAGCGCAGGATCATGGCCGGTGCCCAAGCGGTAGTGGCCAACTCAGGTGCAACGGCACGTCGACTGAAGGAACTGTACCCAGGTCCGGCAGTGCCGGAAGTCATACCCAACGGCGTGGACCGGCCTGGGCAACTGCCCGACAAGCCCTGGGCGGATGCCAGGCGTCACGTCATCTACGCGGGCAGTTTTTTCCCGTGGAAGGGCGCAGCCGAGTTGGTCCATGCGGCCGCAGGCCTGCCCGGCTATTGCATCACCCTGGTAGGTGGGGACGAAGCGCGCATCAGCGAGCTGAGCAGCAGCGTTTCGGACGAAGGAGCCGAGGTGCTGTTCGCCGGCCATCTGCCCCATGCGCAGGTGATGTCCCGGCTGTCCGCAGCCTGCATCGCAGTATTGCCCAACCGCGACAACACAGACAGCTCTTTTACTTCGCCCATCAAGTTGTTCGAGTACATGGCTGCCGGCTGCGCCATTGTCGCCAGCGATCTGCCGGCATTGCGCGAGATCCTGAACGGGGAAGAAGCCATATGGGTGCGGCCAGGTGATCCTGATGCGCTGGCCGCAGGGATAAGGCGTCTGGGGGAGGATGCATTGTTGGCAACCAGGATGGGTCAGCGGGTTCGTGAGAAGTCGATTCGCTATACCTGGGACGCCCGTGCCGGCAGGCTTATGGTCATCCTGGGCGCATTCGGACAGAGGCAAGTTGCCCGCCCATGAAGCAATCCCTGCAAAGCATACTGGTCATACGCCGGGATAACATCGGCGATCTGGTGTGCACCACACCGGTGGTCGCCGCCTTGAGGCAGCGCTTTCCAAAGGCCTGGATTGGCGCCCTGGTGAATGACTACACGCGCACGGTGCTCGACGGCAATCCTGATCTGGACGAAGTCTTCAGTTATCAGAAAGCCAAGCACCGCACCGACAGGACGGTGTTCCGAATCTACTGGCAGAGACTGCGCATGCTGCTGGACCTGCGCGGTAAGCGCATCGACTGCATCGTTCTGGCCTCGCCCGGCTATCAGGCCAGCGCCGAGCGCCTGGCGCGTTTCATCAAAGCCCGGCAGGTGGTGGGTTTCGATACCGGTACTGGCATAGCAAACCTGAGCGTGCCGCTGAACACTGGTGTTCCCATGCATCAGGTGGAGAATGCCTTTCGCGTGCTCGGGCCTCTGGGCATAGACGGTCCACCGCCGCCGCTGAAACTGGTTCCCGACGCGCGCAAAGTGACTGCCTGCAAAGCCATGCTTTCCGATCAGCCCGGACCGGTGGTCGGCGTGCATATCAGCGCGCGCGAATCCGACCGGCGCTGGCCGGATACCAATTTTACGGAGTTGATTGCCAGGCTGATCGATGATCATCGTGCCAGCGTGGTGCTGACCTGGGCGCCCGGTGCCAGGGACAGGCGTGATTTCCCCGGCGATGATGACAGTGCGAAACAACTGGCGCAAAGCAAACCCGGCGGACGTTTGCTGGCCATACCGACATCAGGTCTGTCCGATCTGATTGCCAGCCTTGCCGTTTGCGACTATGTCATTTGCAGCGATGGCGGTCCGGTTCATCTTGCCGCGGCCCTTGGCAAACCTGTCGTCTGCTTCTTCGGCAGCGAAAGGCCCGAACTGTGGCATCCCTGGGGCGTGCCCTACAGGTTGTTGCAGCCAGCCAGCCGCAACGTGGCGGATATCACGGTTGAAGAAGCATTGAGAGCATTTTCCGAATTGGCCGTCGAAGCGTGAATGGCACCCGCCGCCTAATCAGTCAGAGTCCGGTTGGTGGAGGTCACGCTTCAATCTCGCGGCGATGGCATCGCACGACCTCGGCGACACGGCAATGGCTCATGCAGCATGCCGACGCATCGAGTGCCGATTCAAGCCATTGGGGCTTGATGGCCATCACATCAGCGACAAAGGAAGGTCAATAAGGAATCTTATGGTTGAAACTGCTCGATTCGCAGCGCCTCGATAGCTGTGAAGTGCCGGACGTTAGCCGTCAACAGCGTGAGGCCATGTTCCAATGCGGTTGCAGCGATCAGGGCATCGGCCAATTGCAAGCCGGAGCCGAGGGCATGAGCATCGACGAGGATCATTGCCGATTCCGAGATGGCTGGGGTTAGCGGAATAATCTGGGTTTGCTGTACCGCAAGTCCCCGCTTGACGCGCTGTAACTCTTCCTTGCTGCGACAGCCTTGAGCAAGTTCCAGATAGGTAATCGTCGAAATCCGCCAGAGATTGATCTGTCCCAGGCGCGTTCCGGCTCCAGCATGGCCACGGGTGAGCCAGATCAGGACATCCGAGTCGATTAGTATCACGCGCCGCGTCAGAAGCGGGATGCACGCAGTTTGCGCACATATTGATCGACATCCGCCATCTCTTCCCGATCTTGCCACATACCAAACAAAGGATTGTCGGAACGCTCCTGGGAGGAACCGGCCAAATGTTGCGATGGTGTTTCTTCCTCGATGCGCACGGTCACGCGGATGTCAGCATCGGGCAACTGCTTGCGCCAGGCTTCGGGTAGTTCGCTGAGTTTCACATGTTCGATCACGAGGGTATTCATGGGTTTGCGCTCCTATGCTTGTCGGATTATCCACCAGTTATCCTGCATCGTCATGGGCGGGATACTGTTTGAGGGCATGAATTCGTCAAGGCGGGAGGCTTTATTGGCAGGACGTAGCCCCATCACCGGTTCGCTGGTGATGCAACGCTTCACGCTGGCCAGTCTCCCCACCACCATCGCGGCGGATTTCGAGAAGTGGATCGCCGGCACCTGATGCAGGCCCTTCAAGGCTTGCAGGTGACATCGGTCAGGCCGGCGTGTACTCGGGGATACGTCGTGCCAGGCCGTCCCTGACCTCATCGCCGCGCAGGGTGTCCTGTTGCAGCCATTGCTCCAGTTCGCCCAGCCACTGGCCATCCACTTCGGTCGAGCGCGCTACCCTGAGTTTCGGATGGGGCGTGGCCAAAGTCTGTTCCCCGTCGGCGAGCAGTTCTTCATAGAGTTTTTCGCCAGGGCGCAGCCCGGAAAATTCTATGCGTATGTCTTTTTCAGAGAATCCGGACAGGCGTATCAGATCGCGGGCAAGATCAACGATCTTGACCGGCTCTCCCATGTCCAGCACGAAGATCTCTCCGCCTTTGCCCATCAGGCCGGCCTGAAGTACCAGCTGCGCGGCCTCCGGTATGGACATGAAGTAGCGGGTGATCTCCGGATGGGTGACCGTGACCGGTCCGCCTGAAAGAATCTGCTCCCGGAACTTGGGGATGACGCTGCCGGTGGATCCCAGGACATTGCCGAAGCGCACCGTGACAAAGTGGGTTCCGCCTGAGCGCAGGCTGGCGCAGACCAGTTCCGCCAGGCGTTTGCTCGCCCCCATGACATTGGTGGGGTTGACGGCCTTGTCGGTGGAGATGAGCACGAATTTCTCGATGCCACCGGCCACGGCGGCCCGCGCCGTGCGCAGGGTGCCCAGGACATTGTTGCGCACGGCCTCCCTGGCGTTGATGTCTTCCATCAGCGGCACGTGCTTGTAGGCCGCGGCATGAAACAGTGTGGCAGGACGATAGCGCTCGATGATCTCCTTCAGGCGCGTTGCATCCTTGATGTCGCCGATGACGCAGGCGATGGGAATGTCCGGATGGACCCGCCGGAACTCTTCTTCCAGGGCATACAGTCCGTACTCGTTCTGCTCGTACATGACGATCAAGGCCGGATGAAACTGGGAAAGCTGCCGGCACAGTTCGGAGCCTATGGACCCGCTCGCCCCGGTGACCATGACCACGCGCTGAGCCAGCCAGCTGGTCAGGCCGATGCTGTCCAGGCTGACCGGGCTGCGGCCCAGCAGATCATCCAGCTCCACCTTGCGTATCTGGGATATGGTGACCTTGCCGCTGACGATGTCACCCATGGAGGGCAGGGTCATGGCACGCAAGCCCGCTTGCGAGCACATCTCCAGCGCCCGGCGCCGGTCCTGATGACTGGCTTCAGGCATGGCGATGACCGCATCCCCGACGCGCAGGCGCTGGGCGGCCTGGCCCAGCTCTGCGAGCTTTCCAAGCACGGCGATGCCGTCGATCTGGCGGCCCTGTTTCGCCGGATTGTCATCGAGCAAGCCGACCACCCGCCATTGCTTGCTGCGCGCCAGGTTTTTCACCAGGTCGGCAGCAGCGTCTCCTGCTCCCAGGATCAGCACCGGCCGGGCCTCCGACGAGGCCAGATCGAGGGCGTGTTCCTTCCACGCGCGGTACAAGAGGCGGCTGCCCCCCATGATCATCACCAGCAGCAGGGGATAGAGCAGGACCACCGAGCGTGGCACATGGGGAATATTGAAAATCAGGATGGTCATGGAAATCAGCATGGTCGCCACTGCGGCCATCACCACGATGTTCTTGATGTCGGAAACGCTGGCATAGCGCCAGATTCCCCGATAGAGGCCAAAGCTCAGGAACAGCGCTACCTGCAAGGGCAGGGTCCAGAGCATGTTGCCGGTCATGCTGGACAGGTACAGATCCGGAATATCCAGGTTGAAGCGCAGCCAGAAGGCGGTGCACCAGGCCAGCACCGAGGCGAGCACATCATGCCCCAGTGCCGCAGCCGAGCGCCGGTCATACGGAACCATGGACGCGCTCCTGGTGATGTCGCCAGCGATGATCGATGGCCATGGCCAGGACCACATAAGCCATTATCCAGATCGACAGCAGCGCGATTCGAAATCCGACGGAGATCTGGGTCATGGCAATTGCGCTGCCGGCTGCTGCGGCCATCAGTGCATATTCCGCCAGGGCAGTGCTTCGATGGCCCATGCCCATGCGAACCAGGCGTTGATAATAGTGATTGCGGTGAGCCACCCAGACCTTCTCCTTGTTGGCCAGGCGATGCATCAAGGTCATTGTGGCATCGACGATGAAGGGGGAAAAAATCAGCACCGGCACATAGGCTGGCCACAAGCCCTGGTCCCAGCCCGTGACGCCCACTGCGGCGGCGAGAAAACCCAGCGGTATGGATCCTGTGTCGCCCATGAATATGCGCGCCGGATGGAAATTGAACAGCAGAAAGGCCATGGCGCACATGGCGATGCTGGCTGACACGATGGTGAGGGCGGTGTGTCCCTGCATGGCCGCAATGATGGCGTAGCAGGCAAAGCCGAAAGCGCTCATGCCGCCGGCGAGTCCGTCCGAGCCGTCCATGAAGTTGTACAGATTGGTCAGCCAGACCGTGGCGACCACCACGCACAGCGCCAGTATCAGCGGCCAATGGCTGAAACCGGCAAAAATCAGCACAGCCGCCGCCAGCACGTGGACAAGCAGGCGCAGCGCCGGGGAGATGGGGCGCAAATCGTCCAGAAAGGACATCAGCGCCAGCAGCAAGGCACAAGCCAGGGCGAGACGAAGCTCCGGCGCGGCCAGCCAGCCGGAGACAAGCACGGGCAGCATGATGGCGACGCCTCCGGATCGTGGCACAGGCGCCGAGTGCAGCGAACGTTCATTGGGCTGATCCGGCAGGGCACGCGCGCGGATCAGCAACGGCAGCAGCGCCAGGCTGGCGGCACCGGCAGCCAGTGGAGCGGCAATCAAGGGGAGGCGGAAATCGTCCATGCGCGGGGCGATTTTACCCGCCGATGCTGTTTGACAGGCTTCTGCGCAGACCTTCGCTCGGGCTGTGGCGCGCCGACCAGCCGAGTTCAGCGCGTATGCGCGAAGCATTGATCACCAGCGAACCCAGCAGTCTGTCCACCGCGGCGGAGCGGTCGGTAAGCCGGCCAGCCAGGCGCAGCAGTGCCGGCGGTACGGAAACGAGGCGGGCATTGCGGCCCATGGCCGCGGCAATGGCTCGTATCAATTCAGGTGTGGACAGGTCCTTGCCGTCGCTCACGAGGTAGGTTCGCGCGCCTGGAGCCGGCTGTTGCAGCGCGGCCAGCACGGCATCTGCAAGGTTGCCGGCATAGATCAGGCTGCGCCGGTTGCGTATGGCTCCAAGGGGCAGTGGTAGCCCTTTGCGTATGGCCTGCACCAGGCTGGCGAAATTGCCCTTGACCCCAACGCCATAGACCAGCGGCGGTCGCAGGATGGTGACGTCCATGCTGCCTCCGGTTGCCAGCGCGACCAGGCCTTGCTCGGCTTCGAACTTGGATATTGCATATGGGTCCTGCGGCTGCGGTGTATCTGCTTCGGTAAATGGCCGGTCCACCGTGGATTCGCCGTTGACCTTGATGGTGCTCATGAATACGAAATGCCTGCTGCCGGCAGCCATGGCGGCACGCGCCAGGGTCAAAGTGGCCGAGGTATTGAGCCGGCGGTTTTCCGCAAGCGGATCAGCGGCGGTATCGGACATCACGTGCACCCTTGCCGCCAGGTGCACCACGGCGTCCATGCTGTGGACCAATCCGGCGGGATCCTTGTCCAGGTCATGGCTGACGAACTCGCAGCGCGGGTGCTGCGCCCAGGTCGTGTTGGCGGCATGCCGGGCACTGGCGCGCACGCTGCAGCCGGCATCGAGCAGGACGGGCACGAGCGCATTGCCGACCATGCCGGTCGCGCCGGTCACCAGTATCCTGGAAGCTGCGGTCAAACCGGTCTGCGCCAGACGGTGCGATTGACGTAATCGGTGTAGCTGAGCAGGATGCGCAGCACCTTATTCGACACATCCGGCATGGTGTAGTCAGCCGGTATGCGCACCACGCCACCGCCGGCGGCGCGCTGCGCCAGCAGCACTTCCAGCGCGCGCAGCACGCTCGCCGGGGCAAGACCGGTGAGCATGACCGCGGCTTCTTCCATGCCTTCGTGGCGCTCGTGGGTGTCACGCAGATTGAGCGCCGGAAAACCCAGTATGGAGGACTCTTCGGTAATGGTGCCGCTGTCGGAGAGCACGGCGCATGCGGCCATCTGCAGCGCGACGTAGTCGGTGAAGCCGAAGGGCTTGTGCAGTTCGACCAGGGCATCGAATTGCAGGCCCATGGCCTCGATGCGCTTGCGGGTGCGCGGGTGTGTGGACACGATGACCCGCCGGTGGTATTGCCTGGCGATGGCGTTGAGGCTGTCGCACAGCGCGCGCAGTCGTACCGGATCATCGACGTTCTCCTCGCGATGCGCGCTCACCAGGAAGTAGTCACCGCGCTTGAGCTTGTGTTCGGCCAGCACTCCGGAGGCATCTATCTTGGCGCGGAAGCGGGTCAGCACCTCGAACATGGGGCTGCCGGTCTTGATCACGCGGTCAGGCGGCAAACCCTCGCGCAGCAGCAGCTGGCGGGCGTGGTCGCTGTAAGGCAGGTTGATGTCGGCCAGGTGGTCAACCAGGCGCCGGTTGATTTCCTCGGGCACCCGGTCATCGAAGCAGCGGTTGCCGGCCTCCATGTGAAACACCGGGATGCGCCTGCGCTTGGCGGCGATGACGGTGACGCAGCTGTTGGTGTCGCCCAGCACCAGGAATGCATCGGGCTTGATGCTCTCGAGCAGCGGGTCAATGCGGATCAGGGTCTGGCCTATGGTTTCGGCTGGAGTGGCGCCGGCGGCACCGAGAAAGTGATCGGGCTTGCGTAGTTCCAGGTCCTTGAAGAAGATCTCGTTCAGCTCGTAGTCGTAGTTCTGGCCGGTATGCACCAGCACGTGCTCGGTGTGGGCGTCCAGTTCCTTGAGCACGCAGGCAAGCCGGATGATTTCCGGACGGGTGCCGACGACGGTGAGGACTCTCAACTTCGACATGGCTATGCAGGCTCCGCATAAGTATCTGGGGAGGCTGGGTCAAATATTTCGTGTGACCAGAATAGCGTCAGGAGAGTGCCGCTACCTGAATTCGTAATGTTGTGAGTGTGTAATGCAGGCATGTCCACATAGGCTGGCGTACTTCCGGACACACGAAATTCGATAGCTTCCGAAGTAAGTAGTTTCCTGATCCGGATGATCGCCTCTCCTTGCACGACCAGAAATCTTTCCAGTTTATGGCGGTGATAGTGGTTTCCACGGGTAATGCCCGGAAGGGTTGTTGAAAGGAAACACTGACCGCCGTGCAAGGACTTCACAGCTTCGAAAAGGCTACCCCTATTGTCAGAATGCAATTGCAGGGGCACAGGATATTTGTGAGGGTAGAGATAAGAGCGATAGGTGTTGAATAGGTCAAGATCGAACACCGAATTCAGCCGAGGGATGATGTGGCCAGAATATTGTGTAGCAATTTGTTTTATGCGTTCAATCGCTGAAGAAACGCTGATGATCGTACCTTCAACGCGTACCACTCCTGCTTTCTGCTTTTCGAAGACCGATATTATCTGGCTTGCAACCCGCTGAGCGTGTACCAGTTCCAGGTTGGCATCTATGATGATTTTCGGTTCTTCATGGCGAGAAATCTGACAGCAGAAGGTGGTTATAGCGGAATTGTAGAAGGGTCTGCCTCCTTCGCCAAAAAGATGCGGAAGTATGAGGTTCGTAAAGCAGGCCCCGGAAGATATACTCCATTGCTCAAGGCATTCCGCCGCCGCACGCTTGGCGAGCGCATAGGCTGTGTTGCGCTCGTGCTGAATGGAGTTTGTAAACAATATGTGAGGCCGTGTAACCGCGCGTTCACAGGCAGCCACCAACTGGCGAGCGGGCTGTAGGTTGCCGTTCATGACTTCTGATTCCGTGCCCCTGTTTGTCCCGGCAATGTGGGCAATTGCATCCACGTTGGAAACGAACTCGCCCAGCTTGGCGGCATCCGCAAAAGTCGAGCGATCTGCCACTAATACCTGAATGTCCTTGCGTGCATGAAGGTGAGCACGCAAGTGCCAGCCGAGGAAGCCACTGGCGCCGGTGATTCCTAGGCGTAAGAGGGGCAAGTTCAATCCTTTGCTGTCAGTGCGGCACGAACCTCGGGCAGTGAACGCAGCAGTTTTTCCACTTCAGCCACGGACAGGCGCTGGGTGTTGTGCGAGGTGTAATCGTCCATTGCCACTTCCTTGCGATCGCCCTCGGTGAAGTATTTGGCGTAATTCAGATCGCGTCCGTCCATGCGCAGGCGCAGGTAATCGCCCTGGTCCTCGGCATTGCGCATTTCCTCGCGTGTGGCCAGGGTCTCGAATATTTTCTCGCCGTGGCGCATGCCTATGATCTTGACGGGGACACGCGATTGGAACAGGCGTTTGAGGGCGATGGCCAAATCTTCTATGGTGCTGGCCGGTGCCTTCTTGATGAATACGTCACCCTGTTCGGCATGCTGGAAGGCATGGATGACCAGTTCTATGGCTTCAGGCAGGGCCAGCAGGAAGCGCGTCATCGAGGCTTCGGTGATGGTGATGGGTTTGCCTGCCCGGATCTGGTCGATGAACAGGGGAATCACCGAGCCGCGCGAATGCATGACATTACCGTAGCGCACGCTGGCAACGATGGTTTTTCCGGCATGACCGCGCGCCGCTGCCTGCGCCAGCTTTTCCATCATGCCCTTGGTCATGCCCATGGCGTTGACGGGATAGACCGCCTTGTCGGTGCTGAGGCAGATCACCCGGCCCACGCCGTGGGCGATGGCCGATTCGATGACATTGTTGCTGCCTATGATATTGGTCAGCACCGCCTGCATGGGAAAGAAATCGCAGGAGGGCACCTGCTTCAGCGCCGCCGCGTGGAATACGAAATCGACGCCGTTCATGGCCTGATCGACGCTTTCGCGGCTGCGCACGTCGCCGATGAAAAATTTCAGCCGAGGCTCGGCGTACTCGATGCGCATCATTTCCTGCTTCAGCTCGTCGCGGCTGAAGATGCGGATTTCCCGGACACCGCGCTTGAGCAGCGGAGCGATGACTTCGCGGCCGAAGGAACCGGTGCCGCCGGTCACCAGGGCAATCTTGTTCTTGAAGGGATTGGGCAAGAGACGATTCGCTTTGGAGTTGGCGCTTTGGAGTTGGAAGGGGGCGGCTGCGGCTCAGGCCTTGCGGGTCTGCTCGAACCACTGTTCCAGCTGAGTCATCAGTCGGTCGCGCTCGAAATATTGGTTGTAGTACCTGCGGCCGGCTTGTCCCATGCGTTCGCGCTCCTCTCGATGCATGCGGTTCAGCGCCAGCACGTTCGCAGCCAGGGCTTGCGCGTCTCCCGAGGAGCCGACCAGAGCTGCACCGGATTCCCGCAGCACCTGCGCGCCTTCGCCGTCCAGCATGCCGACGATGGGACGCCCACAGGCCAAGTAGGATTGTATCTTACCGGGTATGGTCAACGCGAAAATCGGGTCGCGCTTGAGCGTGACCAGCAGTGCATCTGCCTGTGCAAACAAGGGCGGCATTGCTTCCAGTGGATAGCTGCCGGTCAAATGCACGGTATCGGCCAGGCCGCGCGCATGAATCTGTTCCTTTACCCAGGCGGCCATGCGGCCGTCGCCGACGATGACCCAATGTATGTCCTGTTCCCCGCGCAACTGTTCCGCCGCCGCCAGTATGGTCTCGAAATCCTGGGCTGCACCGATGTTGCCGGCGAACATCACGCGAAAGCCTTCGGGCAGGGGAGGCAGGGACGGGGAAGCCTGGTTGGAGTCGGGAGCCTGGGTGAACAAGGCTTCTGCCCAGCTTGGGAAGTACAGCACTTTCTCTGTAGAAGCCCCCTGCGCCACGACATGATCGATGAATCCGCGCGACTGCACCAGCACGCGGTCACAGTGCCGGTAAATGAAGCGCACCATACGGCTGATCAACCCCAGCACTGCCGGGGAACGTACCGAACCGGCGGCGGTCACGCTCTCCGGCCACAGATCCAGGACCCACAGCAGCACCGGTGTACCGCGCAGCCGCCTCAGCATCAGTGCCGGCAGGGCGATGGTGATGGGCGAGGGCTCGTGCACGAAAATGACGTCGAAGTTTCCCTTGCATTTCCACGGTCCGAGCAGGCTCGCCGACAAGGCGAGTGATGCGTAGTTGAGCACGAGCCGGAGCCCTCCACCCTTGCCGCGTGGTATCAGCGGGCAACGCAGAACCTCCATGCCGTTCCAGCGTTGCCGCGAGGGCGTGAACCAGCCGTAGCCATCGAAGAAACGGCCGCCGGGGTAGTTAGGCATGCCGGTCAGCACCGTTACTTCGTGCCCGCGCTCCACCAGCGCCACGGTCAGGTCGTTGACGCGGAAGTTCTCCGGCCAGAAGTACTGGGTGACGACGAGGATTCTCATGCCCGGCGCGTCTCGGAGAGGACGGTGTTCAGGCATTCCCGCAGAGCCAGGGCGGCTGCGCGCCAGGTGTAGTGTTGCTCGACGAGTTTCCGCAGCCGGGCCCCCATGTCGGTGAGCGGCATATCGGGCATAAGCAATTGGCGCAGGCCTTGCTCGAGGGCAGAGGCCGTCGCGGAAACGATGAGCCCGCCGCCACATTCGGCCAGCTGCGGAAAACCGCACTGGTCGGTGAGCAGCACCGGGCGGGCGCAGGCTCCGGCCTCCAGCACCACTATGGACATGGCTTCCTGGCGCGAGGGGATGGCAATCAGCCGCGCATGCCGCAGCAACCAGCGCTTGCTGCCGTCAACGACAGGGCCGGCGAAATGGACCCGTGACCCGGAAGGGTGCGCCACTGCGGTCGCGCGCAGCGAAGCCCCCAGGCCTTCGTCAGGACCTGCCAGCACCAGTTGCAGCTCGGGGTGCGCATCGGACGCAGCAAGAAAAGCGTCCAGCAGCAGATCCGGCCCCTTGATGGCATTCAGCCGGCCTATGAAAAACACAAAGGGCTTGTCACCCAGTGCCGGAATCGGACAGTGATCCCCGGGTTGGGGAGCATAGGCGTCCAGCTCGACGCCGTTGGGAATGACTTCGACTTTGTCGCGGGGAACTCCGTAGTCTGCGAACTGGTCGGTTTCAGTTTCCGTGATGGCAATGCCGCGGGCGGCATTGCGCACGATGGCATGGCCGACGAGGGCGTTGTAGGCAGCCTTGATCCGCTTTGATCGGCCAAATGACGGAAGGGCACCTGCTGGTGAGAATACATAAGGCCGTCCGACACGGCGGATCTCACGGTAGGCCAGCGCGTTGATGGCCGTCCAGTGGTTCATGACATGGACCACCTCGGCCTCGGCGACCGCGCGGTGGATGCGTCCCGGCGCGGGGGTCGGCAGGTAGAAGCGGTCGAGCAGGCTGTGCAGTATCACGGGGGTGATGCCTGCCATACCGTCCAAACGGTGTTGCCCACCCCCGATATCGGTGGTCAATACACCAACCTCGTCGCCCAGTTGGGCGAACTGGCGCGCGAGACTAAAAGTCCGTTCGGCTGTACCTCCTCCGCGCACGGCTTCCAGCGATGCATTGACGAACAGAATTTTCATGTTGCCGGGGCAGTTTCCGTGGTTTGTCGCTTTGCTGTGAAGCCATTCCTCACGCGGAGCGGCCCCCGGAGATATTGCCCAGTTGCGGGGTGTAGCCGAGCTTTTTCTTGATGAACTGGATGATGCGCTCTGTATTGCGGCGGCCCAGTAATAACAGCGCCAGGCAGTATACGTAGAACATCTTGCTGCGACCGAAGCCCAGTCGGTGGAGATCAAGGGCGTATTTGAGGAAAACGGCAGTGGATTTGTCCGTCTGGATGGACAAGATCGGATAGGAATAGCGTGAATAGTCCTCGATGATTGCATCCCGGACGGGAACATGGTCGATGTCTTCAACGTACTGGGCCACCCGCAGCACGCCGCGCATGAAATGCAGGGACGATTCCGGCGTGCGATTCCTGGGGACGAACTTTCCTCGTTCGCTTTCGGCGTTGCCGAATTCGGGGATACCGCCGTTTCGATAGAGGGCGATGATCTCGGGAACAAAAACCGCGTTCATGCGCCCCACGATGCGGGCGACCAGATAGATCTGATACAGCAAGGTGCCGTCAAGCTGATCGGTAGCAAGTTTCTGTGCCAGGCCACGATGAATGGTGACACCGGAAATGACCACGCAGCGCCGAAAGACGGTGACGATGCTTTCGACCCCGGAGGGGAAAAAGCGCTCCGAATCGAAATAACGGTGTTCCTGGTTAATCTTTGAAGGGTCATTGTCAAAGGAAGCAAAACTGCGCACCACAACGCCGATGTTCGGATGACGGACAATGGCGGAGGCGACGCATTCGAGGGCTCCCGGCGCAAGCAGATCGTCATTGCCCATGAGCAGGACGTAGTCTCCATGGGCGGCGTCGAAAAGCCGGCGCAGGTTGCGGTCGTAGCCGAGGTTCTGTTCGTTCTCGATGTAGCGGATGCGACCGGGGTATTGGTCCGAAAATCGGGCAGCCACTTCCGCAATCGCTGCCCGTTCCGGAGAATGGTCCTCGCAGATCACGATTTCGTAGTGCTCGTAGTCCTGCGAAACAATGGACTGCAGCAAGGGTACGAGCAGCGCCGCGCGGTTATAGGCGGGAATGCAGACAGAAATGTGGATGCTCATGGCTGGCGGGCCTGCAGGACATTCTCTGGCAGTCCAGCGCGTTCCGGCGGGTACATCAGGGGGATGCCCCGTTGCACGGGATAGACACTCTTGCAGCCATTGCAGCTGATGCGCTGTGAATCGATCGATAGCGAAGCGGATCCGCAGTGGGGGCAGATCAGCAGTTGATGCAGGTCGATGTGCGTGTTTCGGCGATTCTGCGACAGCACCCACCGGGCTGCCTTGAGGACAAACGATTGCAGGCGTGCCCGTACACCGGACGCAGGCGCTGCGGACCACCGGCTATCGGTTTCCGTGGCCCAGGAGGCATCGGCTTCCGGATTCACAACGGTGAAATCGATCTTGTCATCCCAGTAGTAGCGCACATGAAATGCGAAGGGACGGACCGGAATCAACTCGCGCGTCAGAAAGGGCTTCACCCTGTCCTCATACAGCTCCACGGTGTCGCGTTCCACGATACTGCCAGCCTTCTTTCGGATGAGCAGGCGATTGTCGCGACAGGTGATCTCCAGCCTGTGGTCCAAATAGGGGTTGATTCGCTCCATGAAGGCATCGGGCACTTCGATATAGCCGGCCTTTGCCACGCGCTGCAGCTCGGCCAGGAACCGCTCCGGTTGGGCGGAGTGTTCGAGGACATGGGAGGCGATGACGAAATCGAAGCTGCGATCCTTGAACGGCAGCCTTTCAACGAAGCCGAGCACAGTGGGCCGGTCAGTGGTTAGGGGCGCCCAATGGCGCTCGCGGGTGGTTTCATGGGCATCCAGAAGGACATTGGCCCGCGCATAGGGGTTGCCTCCGGATCCCACCTCCAGTACCAGCGCTCCGGCATCCACCGGGCAGTGCAGCCGCCGCAGTGACCAGGCGACCCTTTCCAGGCCGACAGATCTGAAGAAACGCATTGACGCCGATTGGCTCTCGAACTTACACGGCATGGTCAGCTCGCTGATTCACCCGGATTTCGTCTACCCACTGTAGTACCTGCTTCATCCTCGAAACCACATCATGGCCGTCCGCAACCACGCGGTCATAGCCTGCCTGCGCAACGGATATCCGTCGTACATCATCACCGACATAAAGGCGCAATTTCTGCATCATCTCTTCTTTGGAATTGAAGAAATCCGCTTCCACGCCGGCAAGG
>CAXNIK010000034.1:0-17553 GCA_964202115.1 Burkholderiales bacterium | reverse complement strand
CCCACCAGGCCGGTTCCGCAGCCCAGGTCCAGCACGTCCAGGCCGGAACGGCCCTGCGAGCGGACCAGCGCGGCCAACAGCTCGGGCACGTGATAACCCAGTTCGCCCACGACACGACGCTCGAAACCGGCGGCAAAGGCATCGAAGGTTTCACGCACATAGCCTGCCGGCGCGCGTCCACTGCCTTCGCCACCGCCACTGAGGGCCGACAAAAGGTGGCCGAACAGCTCCGCATCCAGACCCTGCTGCAGGGCCTTGCGATAAATCTGCGCTGCCTCTTCATGACGGCCCTGGCCCTGCATGATGCGACCGATATTCACATAGGGCGGCGCCAGATCCGGCTTGTAGGCCATGGCCTGGCAATAACAGGTCTCGGCCGCGTCGGGGATATCCTGGGCCTGGTAGATGGCACCCAGGTTGTTGAGCGTTTCGGCGTGGCGCGGATCGCGCCCCAGCAGGGCCCGATACTGCGCCGATGCCTCATCCAGCCGGCCCAGCTCCTTCAACACATTGCCCAGCTTGTAGCGCGCCTGGATATGCGCCGCATCCTGGGCCAGCACGCGCTCCAGGAGTGAGCCTGCCTTGGCAAGTTCATTGCGGTCGTACAGTGCGCTCGCCTCGGCAAACAGCACGTTCAGGTCGGATGAAGACATAAGTTGTTATAGTCGGAACATGTAGTCAGAACATCGGGTGGCGCCCGATGATCCCGGAATAAGCCGCACATATCAACCACTGTCATCAAGAATGAATCCGCAATCCACATACAACTTCTTCGCCCCCTGCCCGCGCGGCCTGGATGCGCTGCTGGCCGCCGAGCTGCAGCATCTGGGCGCGACCGATGTCAAGACCGCCCCCGGCGGCGCATCCTTCAGCGGCACCATGGAGCTGTGCTGGCGCGTCAACCTGCACTCGCGCCTGGCCTCGCGCGTGCTCCGGCAACTGTCGCACACGCCTTACAAGAACGAGAAGAGCGTCTATGACGCCGCCTATGCCGTGGACTGGCCGGCCCTGTTCGGCGTCGAGCGCAGCCTGCGCGTGGACGTCAACGCCATACGCTGCCCGTTGAAGAGCCTGGACTTCATCACTTTGCGCATCAAGGACGCGGTCTGCGACCGCTTTCGCGCCAAGCTTGACCAGCGTCCCAATGTGGACACGCGCGAGCCGGACGTACGCATCCAGGGCTTTCTCGACGCCACCCATGTCACGCTGTATCTGGACACCTCCGGCGAGCCACTGTACAAGCGCGGCTGGCGCGTCGATGTCGGCGAGGCACCTCTCAAGGAAAACCTTGCCGCCGGCATCATCATGCTCACCGGCTGGGACGGCACCGAGCCCCTGTACGATCCCATGTGCGGCAGCGGCACGCTGCTCATCGAGGCGGCCATGCTGGCGCTGGACATCGCCCCCGGCGCGCGACGCGCCTTCGGCTTCGAGAAATTGAACGACCACGACGCGGCGGGCTGGTCGGCCCTGCGCGAAGCCGCGCGCGCACATGCGGCCCAGGTGCGTCCCCTGGAAATCTTCGGCAGCGACCGTTCCGGCCGCGAAGTGGCACGCGCACGGGAAAACCTCGAAGCCGCCGGGCTCACTGGCAGCGTGATCTTCGCCCAGGGCGACGTGCTGGAATGGCCACCTCCGGCACCATCGGGCGTGATGGTGGCCAACCCGCCCTATGGCGTGCGCCTGGGCGAATCAGGCGAGCTGGCTGCCTTCTATCCGCAGCTCGGCAATGCCTTCAAGGCACGCTTCACCGGCTGGCGCTGCTATCTCTTCTCCGCCGATCCCGACCTGCCCAAACTCATCCGCCTCAAGGCCACCAGGCGCACGCCGCTGTTCAACGGGCCGCTGGAGTGTCGTCTTTATGAATATCGGATGCAGGAAGGGAGCTTGCGGCGCAAGCCGGCGGGGGAAGCGCAGGCTTGAGTTTTTATTCCCGCGGGAGCAGGAATGACAGCTACTTGCTGATGGTCAACACCGCCATCGTGCACCGCGAGATGCAACTCAGCTTCCCTTCCGCATTGGTAATGCGGATATCCCACACATGCGTGGTCTTGCCCAGGTGTATGGGCCGGGCGATGCCGGTGACGTAGCCGTCCCTGGCCGGAGCCAGATGATTGGCATTGATCTCCAGCCCCACGCCGCGCTGCTTGCTGCGATCGAGCGTCCGCCCCGTTCCCACCGAAGCCAGGGTCTCAGCCAGCACCACGTTGGCTCCGCCATGCAGGATGCCGAAGGGCTGGCGGTTGTGGTCGTTCACCGGCATGCGCGCGATGAGGAAGTCCTCGCCGATCTCGGTGAACTCAATGCCCATCTCACCGGCCAGGCCCAGCTTGGCCCGCCCGTTGACTTCGTCCACGGTGTAGTTCTTGAACCAGATTGCCATGCCGCTCCTTCTGCAAAAGTGATGCGCGGATCAACCGCGCCTTTCAGTAAGCCGAGCCGTCCTTGTGCGTGAATTTCCACAGTCCGTCTGCGCCCATCACCGCGCAGATGTCGTCATCCGGGTAGCTGCCGATGTCGCCCGGATTGCGGTCGCCCATCTCCAGATAGAGCACCTCGGCGGCGCTACGGTTGATGAGGTGATGGCCATCGCCGGTCCCCGCGGGAAAGCCGCTGCACATGCCCGGCGCAAGCTGCGTCTCGCCGGCGTTGGTGACCAGCGTCGGCGTGCCTTGGACGATGTAGATGAATTCGTCCTGCACGGTGTGCGCATGGCGCAGTGCCGACATCGCTCCGGGTGCCAGGCGGGTGAGATTGATGCCGAAATTCTTCAGGCCGAACAGATCTCCCAGCGGCCGCTTCAGCCGGCCGGCCATGCGCGAGGCAAAGGGCTCCGGATAATTGGATGGCTTGGTGCGCGCCGGAGCGTCCGCGGCAACAATGGCTATCGGTGCTTTCTCGCTGCTCATGGCATTGCGTTCAATTGCGTTCGCTTGCGTTCAATCGAGGCCGGCTTCAATCGCGGGTCAGTTCGCCGTCCTCGTCGCGGGTGTAGGCCTCGCGCAACTGCACCGGTTGTTTGGCGCGCTTGCGCATGCGCAGGTTGAGCATCTCCACACCCACCGAGAAGGCCATGGCGAAGTAGATGTAACCCTTGGGCACGTGATGGCCGAAGCCGTCGGCGACGAGCATCGTGCCGATGGCGAACAGAAAGGACAGGGCCAGCATCTTCACCGTCGGGTGATTGGAAACGAAGCGGCCCAGGGAGCTGGCGAATACCATCATCAGCGCCACCGAGACGATCACCGCGGCGATCATCACGGCAACCTCATCCACCATGCCCACGGCGGTGATGATGGAGTCCAGGGAAAACACCATGTCGATGATGATGATCTGCACGATCACCGCGGAAAAGGTCGCCGGCACCGTCGAGGAAGCCTCGCCGTGCTGGCCCTCGAGCAGCTGGTGGATCTCGCCGGTGCTCTTCCAGATCAGGAACAGGCCGCCTGATATGAGAATGAGGTCGCGCCCGGAGACCTCCTGCGATAGCACGCTGAACAGGGGTGCGGTCAGTCCCACCAGCCAGGACAGCACCAGCAGCAGCGCGATGCGCATGAACATGGCCAGGAACAGGCCGATCTTGCGCGCCCGCTCGCGATGCTCCTGGGGCAGCTTGTCCACCAGGATGGAAATGAAAATGACGTTGTCGATGCCCAGCACCAGCTCCAGCGCAGTCAGTGTCAGAAACGCCATCCAGGCATTGGGATCGAGCAGCAGTTCCATGGGGGACTCAGCACTCTTTCTTCGGCGGCTCGCGGTGGATGTTGTCCACCCACAGCACTTCCTCGGGCTTCTCCACCATGGGGATGTCCAGGTTCACCACCACCGGGTCCTGGCCGCTGCGCACCAGCACGCAGGACAGCGGCTCGTCGTCGCTGGCGTTGATCTCCTGGTGCGGCACATAGGGGGGCACAAAGATGAAATCGCCCGGTCCGGCCTCGGCGATGAATTCCAGCTGATCGCCCCAACGCATGCGCGCCTTGCCGCTTACCACGTAGATGACACTTTCCAGGTCGCCGTGATGATGGGCGCCGGTCTTGGCCTTGGCATGGATGACCACCGTGCCGGCCCAGAGCTTCTCGGCGCCGGCGCGGGCATGGGTGATGGCCGCCGCGCGGTTCATGCCCGGCGTCTGCGCAGTGTTGATGTCCAGCTCATTGCTGTGCACCACGCGTACCCCGTGAAATTTCCACTTGGGTTCGTGGTCGTGGTCGTGGCTGTGATCGTGTCCGCTGCTCATTGCGCCCCCGGGAAATCTGTCTCGCGCAAGGCTTGCGCGACTGCCGTCATTGTAGCGTTCACTTCATCTCGATGAATTCCAGCTGCACGCCGTCGGGCCCCTCGAAGAAGCAGGCGCGCCTGTCGCCGCTCACCACGGTCTCCTCCAGAATGTGGACCTTGTTGGCCTTGAGCAGGGTGATGACACGGTCGTACTCGTCGCTGTCGATGGCGATGTGTTCCATGCCCAGCTTCTGGCCGCGGGTCTGGCTTTCCAGAAAGCGGGTCACGTTCAGCGACAGCCCGTGCAGGTCCAGGCGGATGCCGCCGTTGGGATTGCGGCTGGTGACTTTCGCGCCCAGCGTGTCGATATAGAACTGCGCGGTCTTCTCCGGATCGTTGGTCTTCAGGTGCAAATGGTTGAGTTTGAACGGCATGGCAGGCCTCCTCGTGTGGTTTGAGCAACTCTAGCCTCGTTTGGGCATCTCGACCAGCCTGTGTCCGGATTAGAACTCAGCCCGCCTCCAGGTCAGCAATCAACTCGGCCTGTTCGCGCTCGATGCGCCGGGCAACATCCTTCAGCATCTGACCCACAGTGGCAATGCGCCGCTCGGTGAACTCCGGCCGGGGCCCGGCCACGCTGATCGCCGCCACCGGCTTGCCGCTTGCATTCAGTATGGGCACGCCCAGCGACGCACCCCCGGGCAGGATGTCACCCAGGTTGAGCCCCAGCCCCAGACGAAGCGAACGCACCCACATGTCGTCATAGGTGCGGCCGCGGTGCGCCGGATTGCTGCGCAGAGCCTTGCGGCTGGCCGCGAGCAGGCGCTTCTGCTCCCGCGCCGGAAGGCGCAGCAGCATGGCCACCCCCAGCGCCGATCCAGCCAGCGGCACCCGGCGACCGACCTCGTTCAAGAGGTTCACCGAGGTGCTGCCGACACGGTCCACGCAGACCGTCTCCTCCCCTGAGCGCAGCGCCAGGAACACCACCCAGCCGGTCTTGTCCGAAATCTCCAGCAGGCGCGGATGGCAGGCCCCCTGGAAGTGGAAGTACGCCGGCACGGTCAGCCCGAGCTCGTACAGCGTGGGCCCGGGCACATAGCGCTTGTCGCGGGGCCGCTGGCGCACCAGGTTCATGGAAGCCAGGCAGGTCATGATGCGGTAGGCAGTGCTGGTGGTGAGGCCGCAGTGGGCGGCGATGTCGGTCAGGCGCCAGCCGATCTGGCGGCGCGTGCCCAGCGCCTTCAGCAGCACGACCGTGCGCACGATGGCCTGGGTGCCCGTGGGCAGTGGCTTGGACATGAGGAAATGGCCGGCCGGCGGCCCCGAAAAAATTTGCCACATTATGGCAAATCATCCGCACGCCCGCCCATGCGGCGGCGGGCTTGATGCTATGGTCCGGGAAGGCTGTGGCGCACACCGCGCGCGGCCATCCCCGGGAGCAGTCACCTTGGCAGGCAACACACTGGCGGACAGGACTGGGCAATACGCCATCGCCGTCGACATTGGCGGCACCTTCACCGACATCACCCTGGCCGAGCGCCAGTCCGGCCGCCTGTGGCAGGTCAAGACACCCACCACGCCGGGGGACCAGTCGCTCGCCTTTGGCGCCGGCATCGCGCGCATCCTCAAGGAAGCCGGCATCTCGGGCGAGCAGATCGAAGACGTGTTCCACGGCACCACCGTGGCCACCAATGCCATCCTCGAGAGGAAGGGCGCCACGCTGGGCCTGCTCACCACCGAGGGCTGCCGCTACGTGCTGCACATCGGCCGCCACGACGTGGCGAAGAACGCCAACAGCTATTTCTGGATACGCCCGCCGCGGCTGGTGCCGCCGCGGCGCATCCATGAAGTGCTCGAGCGCATGGGCCCGGATGGAGAAGAGGAAAAGCCCCTGGACGAGGCCGCCTGCCGCGAGGCGCTGCGGCGCCTCAAGGCCCAGGGCGTGGAATCGCTGGCGGTGTGCCTGCTGCATGCCTATGCCAATCCGGCGCACGAGCAGCGCGTGCGCGAGCTGATCGAGGCCGAGCTGCCGGGCATGCCCTGCTCGCTGTCCTCCGATGTTCTGCCCATCTTTCGCGAATACGAGCGCACCACCGCCACGGTGATCAATGCCTACGTGATGCCGCAGGTGGCAGGCTATCACCAGCGCCTGGAGGCGCGCCTGCGCGAGCTGGGCTTGAAAGCGCCGCTGCGCATCATGAAATCCAACGGCGGCATGTACTCGGCCCAGGCGGCCGCGCGCCAGCCCATACACACGGCGCTGTCCGGCCCGGCCGCGGCCGCGGTGGGCGCGGTGCTGGTGGGCCAGGCCGCCGGCTTTCCCAATGTCATCTCCATCGATGTGGGCGGCACCTCGGCCGACATCTGCCTGTCCGAAGGCAATCGCCTGGCCATCACCTCCGCCGGGGAGATCTCCGGCCTGCCGCTGAATGTCTCCATGGTGGATGTGCACACCATCGGCGCGGGCGGCGGCTCCATAGCCCGCGTCACGGTCGATGGCAGCAGCCTGCAGGTGGGCCCGGAAAGCGCCGGCGCCGAACCCGGGCCGGCCTGCTATGCGCGCGGCGGCATCGAGGCCACGGTGACCGATGCCAACCTGGCGCTGGGGCGCAGCCCCGCCTCGCTGGGGGGCGAAGTGCCCTTGAATACAGCGCTGGCCGAGGAGGCCATCATGGAGCGCGTGGCCAAGCCATTGGGCCTGTCGCTGCACCAGGCCGCCGACGGCATCGTCGAAGTGCTCAACAACAACATGGCCGCCGCCATCCGCTCGGTATCGGTGGAGCGCGGCTACGATCCGCGCGAATTCGCCCTGGTGGCCGGTGGCGGCGGCGGTGCGCTGCATGCCGGGCGCCTGGCCGAGCTGCTCAACATCCCCATGGTAATCGTGCCGGCCAGCGCCGGGCTGCTGTCCACCCTGGGCCTGCTGGCCACCGACCTGAAGAGCGATTTCATCCAGACCATCATCCAGCGCTCCGGGCAGTTCGACCTCTCGCGCCTGAATGCCGCGCTGGCCGAACTGGAGCGGCGCGCGCAGCAATGGTTTGCCGACGAAGGCGTGGCCGCCGCCGATGCCAGCTTCGTGCGCACCGCCAGCCTGCGCTACATCAACCAGGCCTACGAGATCACGGTCACCCTGCCCGAGCGTTCAGCCGAAGCGGGCGGTGCAAGGCTCACGGCCGACGACCTGGAATCAATGCAGCAGGCATTCCACCGCGCCCACGAGCAGCTCTACTCCTGGTCCTCCCCCGGCCTGCCGGTGGAACTGGTGAACCTGGGCGTGTCCGCCTTTGGGCGCCTGGCCAAGGTGCAGCTCATGCCGCGCGCGGCGACTGGCTCCGGCGAGCCGCCGAAGAAGAGCAGCCGCAAGGTGTATTTCGGCCGCCAGCACGGCCTGCGCGACACGCCCATCTACGACTTCGATGCACTTGCGCCCGGACACACCCTCACCGGCCCGGCGGTGATCGAGCAGCGCTTTTCCACGGTGCTGGTGCTGCCCGGCCACGTGGCACGCATGGACGGCTACGGCAACATACTCATGGAGGTGCCGCGATGAACAGGAATTCCGTCGATCCGGTGGTGGTGGAAATCATCCGCGGCGCGCTCAAGTCCTGCGGCGACGAAATGGAATCGGTGATCGTGCGCACCTCCATGTCGCCCTTCATCCGCGAAAAGGGCGATCACTTCTCCGGCCTCACCGACCGCCAGGCGCGCCTGCTCTACACCACCAACGACCGCGCCGGTCCCGGCATGATCGAGGCCATCTGGGAAAAGTACCCGGCCTCGGTCATGAAACCCGGCGATGTGTACTGGGCCAATGATCCCTACCTGTTGAAGGGCGCCATCTCCCATTCGCCGGACATGTGCTTCATCGCGCCGGCCTTCTGGGGTGAAAAGCTCATCGGTTACTCGCTGTGCTTCGGTCACTTCTGGGACGTGGGCGGCTCGCGCCCGGGCAGCCTGTCGCCCAACAACACCGACATCTTCCAGGAAGGCCTGGCCGTGCCGCAGATCCGCATCGTCGAGGAAGGACGGCTCAACGATGATCTGTACCGCCTGATCCTGCGCAACTCGCGCTTTCCCGACATGATGGAAGGCGACACGCGCGCCATGATGGCGGCCACGCGCATCGGCCAGCAGCGCCTGGCCGAACTGTACGAGCGCTACGGCGAGGAACTGACCGAGGCCTCGTTCGAGGAACTGCTGGCGCGCTCCGAGGCGGTGGTGCGCCGGAACATCGCCACCTACAGCAAGTCCGGTCGCTACCGCTTCGCCGATTACGTCGATGACGACTGTGTCACCGAGACGCCCTATCGCATCGAGCTGGCGGTGGATATCCGCGGCGATGAAGTCACGCTGGTGGACGGTTCGGGCAGCGACGATCAGGCCAGGGGCCCGATCAATTACCTGCTGCATCCGGACATCTGCCGGATGATGTTCTCGCGCTTCCTCTTGCGCGACGATCGCAGCGTGGCGCAGAACCAGGGCGCCTATCGCACCATCAAGGAAGTGAAGCTGCGCCCGGGCAGCCTGTTGCAACCCACGCGCCCCGCGCCGCTGGGCCTGCGCGCCCACACCCTGCACCGCTTCCTGAATGCCGTGCTGGGCGTGTTCGCCCAGGCCACCGGGGGCGGCACGCCGGCGGGGTCACCCGACTACGTCATCGTCATCATGCACACCCTCGATCCACAGACCGGCAAGTACGTGCTGTGCACCGACGGCCTGGGGGTGGGCCAGGGTGCGCGACCCTTTGCCGACGGGCTGGATGTCATCTACTCGCGCCGCCAGAAGAACTACCCCATGGAGTTTCTCGAGGGCACCTACGCCATGCGCATCGAGCGCTTCGACATCGCGCCCGATTCCGGCGGCCCCGGGCAGTTCCGCGGCGGCCTGGGCATCATCCGCGACTACCGCATGCTCGCCGAGGACGTGACACTGGCCACGCGCATGGCCAACCGGAAAACGCCGCCCTGGGGCGTGAAAGGCGGCCTGGCCGGACGCACCGGTTCCATCGTGGTCAATCCGGGCCAGCCCGACGAGCGGCGCATTCCGGGCTTCTCCGACGGCATCAAGTTGAAGCGCGGCGACCTGGTGCGCGTCATCTCCACTGGCGGCGGCGGCTATGGCGATGCTCTGGAGCGCGCGCTTGAACAAGTGGCCGACGATGTCGCCGACGGTTTCATCAGCATCGATGGGGCACTGGCCGACTACGGCGTGGTGATCCATCCGGACACGTTGGAAGTCGACACCCAAGCCTCCGCCCGCGAGCGCGAGCGCCTGCGTGGCGCACGCAAGGGCCCGCTGCCCTTCTATGATCGCGGGCCGCAGTTCGAGGAACTGGAACGCCGCTACCATGAGAAGCAGGCAGCACAGATCGCAGCGACAACAACGACAGCAGCAGCCAAGGCCGCGGCCTGATACCAAATCAAAGGGGGAACACACATGGCACGCATCGCAATCGGCGGTTTCATGCACGAAACGAATTCCTTCGTGCCCACGCCCACCGACTGGAAGACCTACAACACCCACGGCTCGCGCCCGCCGCTGTCGCGCGGCAAGGAAATCCTGGAGCGCCTGCGCGACACCTCCTTCGCCACTTCGGGTTTCCTGAAAGAGATGGACGGCAAGCATGAACTGGTGCCCACGGTGTGGGGCGCAGCGCTGGCCTCGGGCACGGTGACGCGCGAGGCCTACGAGCGCATCGCCGCCGAGCTGATCGGCCGGCTGTCGGAGGCGCTGCCGGTGGACGCGCTCTACCTGGATTTGCACGGCGCCATGGTCAGCGATGACTTCGAGGACGGCGAGGGCGAGCTGCTGCGCCGCGTGCGCGCCGCCGTGGGCGAGAAGACCATCGTGGTCATATCGCTGGACTGGCATGCCAACGTCACCGCGGCCATGGTCAAGTACACAGACGGTCTGGTAGGCTATCTCACCTATCCGCATATCGACCAGCAGGAGACCGGACAGCGTGCCGCCAAGGTCATGAGCGAGCTGCTCAAACGCGGACGCCCGACCGGCCGCGCCCACCGCTCCGTGCCCTTTCTCATCCCGCTCACCTCGCAGTGCACCGACATCGATCCGTCCAAGGCGGTGGTGGAGAAGGCGCTCAGCCTGGAGGGCGGCGACGTGCTCAACTGCTCCTATCTCTCGGGCTTTCCGCCCTCGGACCTGGGCGAGTGCGGTGCCTCGATTTCGGTGCACGCCTACTCGCAGGCGCTGGCCGACAAGACCGCCGATGAGCTCTACAACGACGTGCTGCGCCGCGAGCCCGAATTCGCCGTGAAGATGTACGAGCCCGACGAAGGCGTGCGCCGTGCCATCGAGCTCGCCGCCAAGGCGAAACGCCCCATCATCCTCGCCGACACCCAGGACAATCCCGGCGCCGGCGGCACCGCCGACACCACCGGCCTCCTGGCCGCGCTGGTGAAGAACAATGCGCAAGGAGCGTGCCTCGGCGTGTTCTACGATCCGGAGGCCGCCGATGCCGCCCACAAGGCCGGCGAGGGCGGAGAGATCGATATCGCATTGGGCGGCAAGTTCGGCCCGCCCGGTGTCGTGCCCTTCCGCGGTAAATTCACCGTGGCCAAACTGGGCAGCGGCATCCTGCGCACCACCGGCCCCCATGTAGGCGGGCGCAACCTGAACCTGGGCAAGATGTCGCAGTTGCGCATCGGCGGTGTGTCCATCGTGCTCTCCAGCGTGCGCATGCAGGCCCACGACCAGGCGCCCTTCCGCCATGTCGGCATCGAGCCCGCCGAGCAGAAGATCCTGGCGTTGAAGAGCACGGTGCATTTCCGCGCCGACTTCGGGCCGCTGGCCGACGACATCCTGGTGGTGCTCGCCCCCGGTGGACACTGGAGCGATCCAAGCATGTATCCCTACAGGAAACTGCGGGCCGGGGTGAAGCTGTATCCGCTAGGACCGGTCTATGCCGGTCCGAAATCTGCTTGAAGCAGGCAACGTCAACGATCATTGCAACCATGGCGACGATAGCGAGGTCAGGCCAATGAACCACTGGAAACATCTGCTCTGCGGGATCTGCGTCTTGATGTCCGGCGCGCTGAGCTTGCCGGCCCAAGCGCAGACCTACCCGACCAAGCCGGTGCGCATCATCATTCCCTTCGCACCGGGAGGAGGCGCCGACTATATTGCCCGGCCGCTTGGACCGAAGCTGATGGAAGCGTTGGGCCAGCCTGTCATTCTCGACAACCGCGGGGGCGCCAACGGGGCCATCGGCGCCGACGCCGCGATCAAGGCTGCACCCGACGGCTACACATTGTTCTTCGGTTCAGCAGGTGTGCTGACCATCGGGCCGGCGCTCACTCCGGGGTTGAACTATGTTCCGGAGCGGGATTTTCTGCCCATCGCGCTGCTGGCCGACATCCCCTTCTCGCTCATCGTCCATGCCTCGTTGCCGGCAAAGTCGGCGAAAGAACTGGTGGCCTATGCCCGCGCCAATCCCGGCAAGTTGAAGTACGGTGTCTCCGGCATCGGCGGCGCGCCGCACCTGGCGGGCGAGTTGTTCAACATCACCGCCAAGGTCGATACCCTGCACGTCAACTACAAGGGGGTCGGCCCGATGCTCACCGATCTGCTCGCTGGGCGGCTGGACATGACCTTCGTCGGTCTCAACACCGTGCGCCAGCACGTCACCAGCGGCAAGCTCGTGGCGCTGGCCACCACCGGGGACAGGCGATCGCCGTTCGCGCCCGACCTTCCCACCCTGGCGGAGGCCGGCTTGAGCGAGTTCAAGGCCGGCACCTGGTACGGCGTGCTGGCGCTGGCCGGCACACCCAGACCTGTCATCCTGCGGCTCAACACCGAGCTGAACCGCATTCTTGCAGGCAACGATTTCAAGGAGCTGCTCGCCACCTCAGGCGCAGAGCCTGCGAACAACACGCCCGAGCAGTTCGGGCAGTTCATGAAGGAAGAGCGTCAACGCTGGGACAAAGTCATCAAGGCCGCGTCCATCAAACTCGAGCCGTAGATCCAACCCATGTTCTTCCAAGGAGCCCCCATGAGAACGCCAGCCTCCCTTACTGTCGACCGGGTCCTGCAGGTTGCGATCGCCGCAGGCATCGCACTACTGTCCCCGTTCGCCCCGTTAGCCCAGGCCCAGACCTACCCCGACAAACCCATACGCCTCATCGTGCCCTTCGCCCCCGGCGGCGGCGCGGACTACTTCGCCAGGCCCATGGGCGTGAAGCTCACCGAGTCGCTGGGCCAGGCCATGGTCATCGACAATCGCGGCGGCGCCAACGGCGCCATCGGCGCTGAAGCCGTGATGCACGCGCCGGCTGACGGCTACACGCTGCTGTTCGGCTCGGCCGGCGTGCTCACCATCGGCCCGGCGGTGAGTCCCAATCTGAAGTACGGCCAGAAGGACTTCGCGCCGGTGGCGCTGATCGTGGACAGCCCCTTCTCGCTCATCGTCCACCCCTCGGTGGGCGCAAAGAACCTGAAGGAGCTGGTGACCTATGCGCGCAACAACCCCGCCAAGCTGAGCTACGGCTCCTCCGGCATTGGCGGCGCGCCGCACCTGGCCGGCGAGCTCTTCGACAACATCGCCAAGACCAAAAGCGTGCACGTGGCCTACAAGGGCGTGGGCCCCATGGTTACCGATCTCCTGGCCGGGCGCATCCAGATGACCTTCATCGGCATCAACGTCGTCCAGCAACATGTCGCCGCGGGCAAGTTACTGGTGCTGGCCACCACCGGCAGCAAGCGCTCGCCGCTGGCGCCGGACCTGCCCACCATGTCCGAAGCCGGCCTGCCCGGCTTTGCCGCCGGCACCTGGTATGGCGTGCTCGGGCCCGCCGCCACGCCGCGCACCGCCGTCACCCGGCTGAACGGCGAGATCAACCGCGTCTTCACCCAGGATGACATGAAGCAGTTGCTGGCCAACACCGGCGCCGAGCCGGCCGGCATGAGCCCGGAGCAATTCGGCACCTTCATGCGGACCGAGCTGGACAAGTGGGCGCGCCTGGTCAAGGCCGCCAATATCAAGATCGAGGAGTAGGCGCTGGTCACATTGCGCCGGTCACGTTGACGCTGGGACTGGCCGCTGATAGGGTCGGACCAAATCAGAGGAGGAAATGCCATGCCCTTGTTCCAGTGCCCGACCACCCGGCTAGTCCGCCGGCTCGCCGCGACATTCCTGTTGTCCGCCCTGCCTCTTGTTGCGCAGGCGCAGGCCTTCCCCAGCCGGCCGATCAAGATGATCTGCCCCTTCACCGCCGGGGGCAGCATCGACAAGCTCGCCCGGCTGGTCAGCAAAAAGATGGAAGAAAGCTTGAACCAGCCCGTGCTCGTGGAAAACCGCGGTGGTGGTGGCGGCGTGATCGGCACCAAGGCCATGATCGACTCCAAACCCGACGGCTACACCATCGCCATCCTGTCCCCGGGCTCGACTTCCATTCCCGCGGCGCTCAATCCCAAGATGCCCTACAACATCGAAAAGGACATGACCTACATCGTGGCCCTGGCGAGCTATGTGGGTGCGGCGCTGGTATCCCCGGAGTTTCCCCCTCGCACGGTGAAGGAGCTGGTCGATTACGTGAAGAAGAACCCGGACAAGGTGACCTTTGGCAGCTCCGGTGTGGGCTCGAGCGTGCACATGATGGGCGAACTGTTTGCCCACGCCGCCGGAATCAAGATGTTGCACATCCCATTCAAGGGTGGCGGCAATGGCATCACCGACGTGCTGGGTGGACATGTTTCCATCATGATGAGCAGCCTCGCCGCTGCGGGCCCGCTGATCAATTCGGGCAAGCTGCGCGCGCTGGTCGCCTTCGACAAGCAACGCTATCCGACCTTTCCGCAGGTACCGGCAGTAACCGAGGACCTGCCGCACTTCGATCCGCCGGTCATCTGGTATGGGCTGGCCGGTCCGGCCGGCCTGCCCCAGCCGATCACGGACCTGCTCAACCGTGAAGCACAGAAGGCCATGGCCACCCCGGATCTGCAGAAGGAAATCGTCGCTGGCGCCTACAAGGTGATAGGCGGCAGCCCGAGGGACTACCAGGAACTGATGCGTCGCGACACCAAGCTGATGGGTGACATCGTCAAGTCGGCCGGCATCAAGCTGGAGTAGGCCTGCCCAGACCGGCGCAGCATGACTCTGCCGCTCAATCCCTGAACCGCACCCGCTTCAATGCCGGCTGCTCCGACAGCAGCCGGCCGTAACCGGCAATCGGCTCGCGAATGCCCGCCACCTGCAGCGACGCCCACAGCAGCGCAAGGTTGGTGGAGATGAAGGGAATGCCGAAGTCGGCCTCGAAGGCCTGGGCCACTTCGAAGGTGCGCACATTGCCGCCGATGATCACCACCGCCTCGGCGCGCCGGTCCTGCTCGACGATGCTGCGCGCCAGGTTGTAGGCAAGCTCCGGGCCCTGCAGCCCGATCTTCGAAATCGGCTCGGTGGAAAAGGGCGGCTCGGGCTTGCGCTTGCCGCCCATATTGACCCCCCCGGTATGCAGGACATCCACGCCCAGGGACTTCCAGAAGGCCGTGTTGGCTTCGTTCAGATCGGGCGGATACAAGGTGCCAAAGGACACCCGGCCCGCGCCCAGCGCGTGCAGCGCCTCGAGCACGGCCGTGGCGGCCATCACCGCAGGCCGGCCGGTGGCCTCGCGGATCACCCGCGCCTGCCGCTCTTCACCCTCCAGGCCGCCGGTGATGTTCGAGCCGTTGCAGGAGTAGGCAATGACGCGGGGGTTGAGGTCGCGCAGCAGACTCACCGCGCGGACCAGCTCCTCGTCCGGCGTGGTCATGTCCTGCACCGACACCCCGTCGATGTTCACGCGCGCGGCGTGCATGGAGACGCCACCGGGCGCGAGGCGGTAGAACTCCGGTTCCATGGCCGTGTTGGCCGCGGCCATGACCATTCCAATGCGGGCACGCCATCCGTACATGTCGTCTGTCCAGTTTCAGGTTTATGGGAGAGGCCGCATGCGCTCCAGGCGCTGGTGCGGTTTGCTGTAGTCCGGTCGCGGCATCATAGGGCAACGGTAGAATCCCGGCATGAACTCGATTCCTACATCGCCGGACAAAGCCCCCTTTGCACCCTTCGAAGCCCCGCTCGCCCGCTGGCGCGAGCGCATCCGCCCCGAGTGGCTGGACGGCAACGGCCACATGAACGTGGCGTTCTACATCCTGGTGTTCGATCACGGCACTGATGCCTTCCTCGATGCCGTGGAGCTGGGCTTCGCCTATCGCGACCGCACCGGCAAATCCACCTTCGCCGTGGAAGCGCATGTCACCCACCAGAACGAGGTGGGCGTCGGCGAAGAAGTGCTGGTGACCACGCAACTGCTGGGTCATGACACCAAGCGCATGCACTACTTCCACGTCATGTACCGCTCAAGAGACGGCACGAAACTAGCCACGCTGGAGCAGATGTCGCTGCACGTGAATCTCGCCACGCGCCGGGTGGAGCCCCTGCCCGAGGCCGCGCAGGCGCTGCTGGCGCAGATGTTGCACTCGCATTCAGTGCTGCCCTCTCCGACGGAAAAAGGCCGGGTCATGAGCATGCCGGCCGGGGCGCGCCCAGGCTGAGCAGCCTCAATCCGGCGTTCCGCCTGGGGCCGGCCTGCAACCGGCGATCTTCCTCTCCGTGGCCAGCATCAGCGCGTAGACGACGGCCACGCCAGCGGCCAATGCCAGGCCCAGGGCCAGCAGCACTGAGGCCGCCAATCTGACGCCCACGCCTGCCATGAGCAGACCGAGCAAGGCCGCGCACACCACCGCGCCAAGGTTGACCGCCACGTTCCAGCGCGGAATGCTCGCGGCGAGCCTGAGCTCTTCTTCGCCGAAGGCGATGGCTTCACCGGAGCGAATGCGTTTCGCCAGTTCCTCCAGCTCCGCGGAAGTACGGAACTGTTCGGACAGGATGACGCTCCCGGCCGCATCGGCCGAGCCCTTCGCCGGTTCGAATCCGCATCCGCACCGGGCTGTCGGTGCCTGCTTCCACTCGCCGCACCGGATGCACAACGCTCCGGACATGTTGCCTCCGTTTTCTGGAGATCTGGACTGCCTTCACCAAGACCCGAGTTTCAAAAGCCACTCAATCGCGGCTGCGCTTCTCGTTGCCGGTTTCAAGGGTACGGTCGCCGCCCATGATGCGCAATGCGCGCATGGGGTAGATCTCCACATAGCTGAGCGCCAGCAGCAGGGGAATGACGATGAACTTGCCGAAGAAAAAACCCGCGATCAGCAAGGTGCCAATGCGCGCCAGGTGCATGCTGAAGTCCCAGTTGAACTCCAGGCGCGCCTCGGCGGCGCTCATGCGCTCATAGCCGCGCTTGAATTCCTCGATCACATTGCTGAGCAACACGCACAGCAACGCGGTGATGACCACCGGATCTCCCAGAGTCGCCGGCCAGAAGCCCGCCTGGAACAGGGCGAAATTGAAGAAGAACAGGCCGAACCAGTAGGGGATGCCGAGCAGCCCGAACAAGGCCAGCCACACCAGCGAAAACATGATGAGCTTCACCCAGAAGCCCGTCCCGGGCGGGATGCCCTCGGGCAGTTTCGCCACCGGATCGGTCAGGTTGAAGGCGCGCAGGTGCAGGGCCAGCATGGCACCCAGGGCCGTCACACCGTTGAACCAGATCTGGAACACCGCCGTGCTGGCCGACCAGTCCAGCCAGTACACCCCGATCGCCGGGATTGCATTGCGGGCCAGCACCAGCCAGGGCCGCAGCCCTTCAGTGAAGGGGGCAAGATGGCTTCGCGGGGCGGTCATCGGGGATCGCCGGGGATCGCTATTGCTTCAAAACGGACGCGCCCATCACCGCGGAGAATGCCTCCGCAAGTATGGAGGTGGCCCGGCCAAAGCCGCCGACAAAACGCACCGAGCGCGGCGCGATGACGAACAGCGAAAAATCCGTGAAGGAGAACATCTCTTCGCTGTGCGGGTAGCGCGCCAGGTAAATGGCCCGCGCCTCCAGATATTCGGCCGAATCCCGGGCACACTGGCTGGCACGGCCCTGCACGCTGGCGCGCACCGTCTCCTGCGGCGTGGCCGCGGAGCCGGGCGGCGCGACCACCAGCAGGCCCACCGCCGGATTGGCCAGCATGTCAGCCGTGTGCGTGGCCAGACTGCTGACATGCACGACAAAGCCCCGCCCCTGCGGCAGCAGGGCGTAGGGCACCATGGACACCGAAGGCTCGCCCTTGTGCAGGGTGGCGAGTGCCGCAAGCTGCTGGCTTTCGAGCAGCGATTTCAGGGCTGATGCGAGGGAGGGTTCCATTTTTGCTTAATGGACGGGCTATAGCTCCGTCTACTACATTTATGATCAATTATTGAATAATGTCGTTACTGCTAGATCATAA
>CAXNIK010000033.1:0-17585 GCA_964202115.1 Burkholderiales bacterium | reverse complement strand
GCACATTCACGGTCTTCCCGTCGCGGCTGACGCTCGGAAGCCGGCTGCCGCACAGGCTGCAAAAGGTGTTGGTGAAGCGCGCCGCCGTGGGCAGCTCGTAGCGGCGCGCCTTGTCCTCGCCCTGCACCCAGCGGAAGTTCTCCGAGTTGGTGAAGATGTTGGAGGCGTGGCCGGTGCCCGTCGCCTTGCGGCAGCGCGAGCAATGGCAGTGCATGAAGCGCAGCCACGGGCCGCGCGCACGGTAGTGCACGGCGCCGCACAGGCAGCTTCCCGCCAGTTCCTTTTCTTCCATGGTTGGATTTCTCCTTGTCAGAGCTGCGAATTGAGCAGGTAATTCTTGATCACAATTACTTTGTTGAAGTTATTACACCAATTAGTCAGTATTGAAAATGATCATATTATTCAATTTAACCCCCCCAGCCAGCCTGTATCCTTCAATGACCTGTTTATCGGCGTAAACACACTAAATTTGATTTTTAGTGCAAGTACACTTGCACTATTTGCTCAGGCTTCACCCAGATACGCCGCCTTCACCTTGGGATCATGCAGCAGTTCGCGCGCCTCGCCCGAAAGCGTGATCGTGCCGCTGTCCATGACGTAGGCCCGCGCGGCAATCTCCAGCGCGGCGCGCGCATTCTGTTCCACCAGCAGCACCGCCACGCCCTCGGCGTTGATGGCGCGGATCACTGAGAAGATGGTCTGCACCACCAGCGGGGCCAGGCCCATGCTGGGCTCATCCAGCAGCAGCACGCGCGGCCGGCTCATCAGCGCGCGGCCGATGGCCAGCATCTGCTGCTCGCCGCCGGACAGGGTGCCTCCGGCCTGGCGGCGCCGCTCGGCCAGGCGCGGGAAGAGCTGGAACACGCGCTCGCGATCGGCCTGCTCGCCTCCTTCACCTCGTCCGCCGCGGGCGTAGGTGCCCATGCTCAGATTGTCGTCCACCGAGAGCTGGGCAAACACGCCGCGTCCCTCGGGCACCATCACCAGGCCGGCGCGGGCGCGCTCGAAGGCGGGTTGCTCACCGAGTTCATGACCCTGGTAGTTGATCCGGCCCTGCGCCTTGATCAGGCCCGACAGCGCGCGCAGGGTGCTGGATTTGCCGGCACCGTTGGCACCAATCAGCGTCACCAGTTCTCCCTCGGCGATGTCCAGGTCGATGCCTTTGACCGCGCGTATGCCGCCGTAGGCCACCTGCAGACCGCGCACCTGCAACAGGCTCATACACCCGCTCCGGCAGCAGTGCTCAGCGGCGCACCCAGGTAGGCTTCGACCACGCGCGGATCACGCTGCACTTCCTGTGGCAGGCCCTCGGCAATCACCCGCCCCTGGTCCAGCACCAGCACGCGATCGCACACGCCCATCACCAGGCGCATGTCGTGCTCGATGAGCAAGAGCGTCACGCCGCGCGCGCGTATGGACTCCAGCAGGGCTCGCAAGCCCAGCGTCTCCGAGGCATTCATGCCGGCGGCCGGCTCATCCAGCGCCAGCAGGCGCGGCTCGGTGGCCAGGGCTCGCGCGATCTCCAGGCGGCGCTGGTCGCCATAGGGCAGGCTGCCCGCGGCATGGTTGGCGTGCGCAGCGATGCCGACGAACTCCAGCAGTTCCAGCGCGCGCGCCGCTATGGCCGCCTCTTCGGCCAGGGTGGCGCGATTGCGCAGCACCGCGCCGATCACGCCGGCCTTTGATCGGATGTGCCGCCCGATCATGACGTTCTCCAGCGCGGACAGATTGGCGAACAGGCGGATGTTCTGGAAGGTGCGGGCGATGCCGCGCCGCGCCACTTCATGCGGCTGCAGGCGCGCCAGCGGCTGAGCGGCGAAGGTGAACTGCCCGGCCTCCGGCGCATACAGGCCGGTGAGCACGTTGAAAAGCGAAGTCTTGCCCGCGCCGTTGGGGCCGATCAGGCCGTAGATCTCGCCGCTGCCGATGGTGAAGTCCACATCGGACAGGGCTTGCACGCCGCCGAAGCGCTTGCTGATGCCCTGCGCGATCAACAGCTCGCTCACGTTCCTACCCCAGGTTCGTGGCGCTCGGCCAACTCGCGCTTGCGCACCGCCGAGGGCCACAGCCCGCCGGGACGCGCATTCATCACCAGCACCAGCGCCAGGCCAAAGAGCAGCATGCGTATGGCTTCGGGGTCTATCAGCACCTTGCCGAATATCGCCTGCTGCGCCGGCACCACGGTGAAGCGGATGACCTCGGGCAGTCCAGTGAGCAGCACCGCGCCCAGGATGACGCCGGGGATATTGCCCATGCCGCCCAGCACCACCATGGACAGCACCATGATGGATTCCAGCAGGCCGAAGCTCTCCGGGCTGATGAAGCCCTGCATGGAGGCAAAGAGGCCCCCGGCCAGGCCGGCGAAGGAAGCGCCCATGGCAAAGGCCAGCAGCTTGATGTTGCGCGTGTTGATGCCCATGGCGCGCGCGGCGATTTCGTCCTCACGCACCGCCTCCCAGGCGCGGCCGATGCGCGAATTCTGCAGGCGCAGGTTAAGCACGATGATGGCCAGGGTCAGCAGCATCAGCGGGTAGTAGTACTTCATCGGTCCGGTGAGTGTCAGCCCCGCAATCACTTCGCTCTTGGCGAACGAGAAATCGCCTATCTTCAGCGGGTCGATGAGATTGATGCCCTGCGGACCGTTGGTGATGTTGATCGGCGCATTGAGGTTGTTCATGAAAATACGGATGATCTCGCCAAAGCCCAGGGTGACAATGGCGAGATAGTCGCCGCGCAACTTAAGCGTGGGCGCACCCAGCAGCACGCCGAACACCGCGGCAACCATGAACCCTATGGGCAGGGTCACCCAGAACGGCCAGTGCAGGCCGAAGTGCGGCGAGCCCAGCAACGCATAGGCATAGGCGCCCACGGCATAGAAGGCGATATAGCCCAGATCGAGCAGCCCGGCGAAGCCCACCACGATGTTCAGGCCCAGGGCCAGCATGACGTAGAGCAGGGCGAGGTTGATCACGCGCACCCAGGTCTGCCCGACCGCGGCCAGCGCGAAGGGCATGAGCAGCAGGGCGATGGCAATGAGCGCAAAGCCAATCCACTTGCGCCTGCTCATGGCCGCATCCTGGACGAACGGCCTGCGGCCTTAGGCACGGTCGGCCTCCTTCGCGCCCAGCAGCCCCGAAGGCTTGACGATGAGCACGGCGATGAGCACGAAGAAGGCGAACACGTCCTGGTAGTTGCTGCCGAATACGCCGCCGGTCAGGTCGCCGATGTAGCCCGCGCCCAGCGCTTCGATAAGACCCAGCAGCAGGCCGCCCAGCATGGCGCCGCCCAGATGACCTATGCCCCCCAGCACCGCGGCAGTGAAGGCCTTCAGGCCCAGCATAAATCCCATGTAGTAATGCGCAATGCCGTAGTAGGCCGAGACCATCAGCCCGGCCACCGCCGCCAGCGCCGCACCCATGAGAAAGGCCGCGACGATGATGCGGTTGGCGTCCACGCCCATGAGCGAGGCCACCGCCAGGTTCTGCGAAGTGGCGCGCATGGCCAGGCCCAGGCGGGTGCGATGCACGATCCATAGCAGGCAGGCCATGAGCGCCGCGGCCAACAGCACGATGAACACCTGCATGTCGGTGATGCTGGCACCCCAGACCTCGTAGGTGGTCACCTTGAGAAAGGAGGGGAAGCTGAAATAGCTGCGGCCCCAGATCATCATGGCGATGTTCTGCAGGATGATGGACACGCCGATGGCGGTGATCAGCGGTGCAAGCCGCGGCGCGCCGCGCAAGGGACGGTAGGCAACGCGCTCCATGACGAGCGCCAGCAGCATGCACAGCGCCACCGCCGCCAGCAGGCCCGCCAGCACCACCAGCGCCGGCGGCAGGCCCAGGCCGGCCTTGAGCAGTCCGGCGATCACGCTGAGTGCCATGAGCGCGCCCACCATGACCAGCTCGCCGTGAGCAAAATTGATCAGGCCGATGATGCCGTACACCATGGTGTAGCCCAGCGCCACCAGGGCATAGACACTGCCCAGGGTCACGCCGTTGATGATCTGCTGCAGGAAGGCATCCATGAATTTCTTAAATACAAATACAAACGGCACCCGAAGGTGCCGTTTGTTGAGGAAGCGCCAAAGAAATTCGAGTCATTACTTCTTGGCGTCGGCCTTGGGTGCTTCTGCCTTGGGTGCTTCGGCGGCTGGCGCTGGCGCGGTCACTGGAACCGGTGCAACACCGCCTATGGTGGCTACAGCTTCCCACTTGCCGCCCACAGCCTTGAACATGGTGATGGGACCGTCCTTGATGTCACCCTTGTCGTCGAACTTGATCGGGCCGGTGATGCCCTTGTAGTCGGTGGAGGGCAGCTTCTCCAGAATCTTGGCCGATTCCACGCTGCCGGCCTTCTTCATCGCGTCCACGAAGACATTGAAGGCGTCGTAACCCTGGGGCGCGTACAACACCACGTCCTGCTTGAATTTTGCCTTGTAGCGATCGTTGAAGCCCTTTCCTTTTTCCATCTTCTCGATGGGCAGGCCGGGGAAGGAGGCCAGCGTGCCTTCGACCGCATCGCCACCCAGTTTGAACAACTCGGAGGACTGGATGCCGTCGGCGCCGACGAATTGCGCCTTGATGCCCAGGCCTTTCATCTGCTGCAGCATGGGACCAGCCTGGGTGTCGATTCCGCCAAAGAAAATCACATCGGGCTTGCGCCCGCGGATCTTGGTGAGGATGGCCTTGAAATCGGTGGATTTGTCGGTGGTGAATTCGCGCGCCACGATTTTCGCGCCGGCTTCCTTGACGGCTTTCTCCACCACGTCGGCCACGCCCTGGCCGTAGGCGGTGCGGTCATCGATGATGGCCACGGCCTTGGCATTCAGGTCTTTGGCGATGTACTCACCGACGACCTTGCCCTGCTGATTGTCGTTGGCAACGACGCGAAAGGTGGTCTTGAAGCCCTGGTCGGTGTACTTCGGATTGGTGGCCGAGGGCGAGATCTGGGGAATGCCGGCGTCGCTGTACAGCCTGGACGCGGGGATGGTGGTGCCGGAGTTGAAATGCCCGACCACGGCGTTGACCTTGGCATCGACCAGTTTCTGCGCCACCACCGGTGCCATCTTCGGGTCGGCCTGGTCGTCCTCGGCCTGGACCTCGAACTTGAGCTGATTGCCGCCGATCATGATCTTGGCGGCATTGGCGTCTTCAGCCGCCAGGCGCACGGCGTTTTCCATGTCCTTGCCGATATGGGCCTGCGGGCCGGTGAGCGGCGCGACGATGCCTATCTTGACGGTCACGGTCGGTGCGGCCGGAGCAGCGGCGGCCGGCTTGGGCGGCTCTTCCTTGCTGCAACCCACCAGGGCCAGGGTGGCCGCGGCGATCAGGGCTGCAATGCTGGGAATTCGGATGGTGCTGAGGGGGAAGCGATTCATTTTAGACTCCGGGAAAATGCGCGGGAAAATACGCAGAAAAGTCGGGTCGATTATCTGCGGCACCGCACACTGAGTCAATGCGCGCCGGCTGCGAAAATAGGCCAAAGACAAAGGCCAAAAACAACAAAGCCGGCCTGGTCTGGCAGGCCGGCTTTGCCGGAAACAACTACCCAGAGAACTACTTCTGCGACATGATCCACTTCACCAGGATCTGCGCTTCCTTGGCGTTGACCGTGGTATTGGGCGGCATGGGCACCTGGCCCCAGACACCGGACCCGCCTTCACGCACCCTCTTGATCAGATTGGCTTCGGCATTCTTGTCGGTGCGGTATTTCGCCGCTATTTCCTTGTACGAAGGACCGACCACCTTCTTGTCCACAGCATGACAGGCCAGGCAGGCTTTTTCCTGTGCCAGCTTGGCCGCATCCTGGGCCAGCACCGAAGCGGGAACGGCCAGCGCCGCGCAGGCAGCGGAGATTGCGAACAGCAATTTCATGAGCACTCCTTGTTGAGTAATGAAGAACAGGCGAATTGTAATGCCAGGCCTCGCGCCCCGCACCTTCGGCGTCCCGCGATGTTGATTTAACGCTTCGGTCCCCTGGGCGTTGACCGCGGCGCCGGCCGTGCCCGCCCGGCTCAGTAGCCCAGCGCAGGATCCACCTGATACTGCAATGGCTCGCCTCGCATGTAGCGCCCCAGATTGCCAACGAAGCGCTCGTAGACCTTGCGCGGCTGATCATTCGCGCCCTGGGTATTGTGCGGACTGATGAGCACATTGGGCAGGTCCCACAACGGGCTGTTTTCGGGCAGCGGCTCTTCCACGAAGACATCCAGCGCGCCACCGCCCAGTTGCCCGCTGCGCACGGCCTGCGCAAACGCCTCTTCATCCAGAATGGCGCCGCGGGAGATGTTCACCACGAAAGCGCCGCGCTTCATGGCGGCGAACTCCGCCGCGCCCATCAAATTGCTGGTGTCTTCGGTCAGGGCCGTGGCCAGCACCACGGCATCGCACTGGCCCAGCATGGAATGCAACTGCGCGATCGGGTAGAGGGCATCCACGTTGGGAGGCAACACCCCTTCGGGCGGGCGGCGGCGAGTGGCCAGCACGCGCATGCCCATGGCCTTGGAGAACTTCGCCACCTCTGTGCCGATTTCCCCCAGGCCGATGACGCCCACGGTGCAATCCTGCAGGTTGGGAAACTGGAGCTTGCGCCACTGGTGCTCGCGCTGATTCTGCAGGCGCTGCAGCACGCGCTTGAACAGGACCAGCAGTTGCGTTACGGCCCATTCCGCAATGGGCTTGGCGGACACGCCTTTGGAGCAGGTGACCGTAATGTTCGAACCGGCCAGGCCCAGGGGCTTGAGGTGGTCCGAGCCCGAAAGCACATTGCACAGCCAGCGCAGATTGGGGGCTCGCTGCACCAGGTCCACTGGATACATCAGGCCATAGGCCACTTCGGCCTGGGCAAGCTTTTCAAGGAAGGCTGCCGGAAACGATTTCGTCCACACATGCAGGGAATCCGCCGGCTGCGTGGCAAATGCCCGGTTTGCGGCCGGATCCAGGCGGAAGGGCATATGCACCACGTCCAGCTCGGGATACTGAGTCCGAAGACCTTCAAGATCGGTACCCTCGGGCAGGGGATGGGAGATCAGCACCAGGCGCTTACTCAAGGGATTCATGAGATGTCTGCGATGTCCGTAGCGTGTAAAGTCCGCACATTGTATCGATGCGCGCAAAGTGCCCACGCCATGAGCAACGAACTGAACCCTTTCCGCCGCCGCACCCTGATCACCCTGCTCGGCGGTAGCCTGGGGCTGTCGGCCGCCCTGCGCGCCCTGGCGCAAACAGCAGCCCCTGGTGGCATGCGTGAACTGCGCGGCAACGTGCGCGTCAATGGTGTGCCCGCCACGCAAGGCATGCGCGTGACGGCAGGCGACAATGTGACCACAGGATCGAATGCACTGGCGGTGTTCTCCATCGGCACGGATGCTTTCCTCATGAGGGCAGACAGCCGTTCGGAATTCCAGGGCCAGGATTTGGTCGTCGGTGCGCTGCGCCTGGTCAGCGGCAAGCTGCTGGGCGTGTTCGGCTCGGGAGGATCACACCAACTCCAGACCGCTACCGCAACCATCGGCATACGTGGCACCGGTGCCTATCTGGAAGCGGAGCAGGAGCGCACCTACTTCTGTCTGTGCTATGGCAGCGCGGAGGTGGAATCTGCCAACGGCAGCATGCGCGATGCCTATACCACCACGCATCATGAATCGCCGCGCTACATCTACAACGACGGGCGCCAGAACGCGATCGTGCCGGCCGGTGTGATCAACCATACCGATGACGAGCTGATCATGCTGGAAGCCCTGGTGGGACGTATTCCGCCCCCCGCCTTCATGGCCAGTCCCTACCGGTACTGACTCGAACCCCGGCAGGAACTAGTTCCCGCCCAGGGATTCCTTCTCCATGAGCAGATACGTGCCATAGGCGTTGATGCGGTTGGCCGCCTCAAAAGCAGGCAGGCCGGAAAAACGGCTCCAGTCCGTCTTGGCCAGCACTTCCTCGAAGGGAACGAAGTCGCGCACAGCTTCCCCGATGACCTGGCGCAGATACACCAGGTAGTCGCGGGTCATGCTCAGATCGGCGTTGGCATTGGCAGAACTGCTTCCATGCCCGGTCACGAGGATGCGCGGCTTGAGCGCCAGCACCCTGTCGATGGCGGCAATCCAGGCCTTGCTGTCGGCATCGCCGACAAACGGGATGCGTCCGGCAAAAATCAGGTCGCCGACGAAGCTCACACCGTCCTCCCTAACCGTCATCATCAGGTCCTCGGCCGAATGCGCCGGCCCGATGTAGGAGACCTCGAAATGCAGGCCGCCCAGCTCGAATTTCTCGTCGCCATCGAGGTAGCGATCCGGCGCAATGATGCGCAGGCTTTCGTCCACCCACGGCGCAAGCGAGTTGCGCCGTTCCGCAGCACGGGCGCGAGGTGCATCCAAACGCAGATAGGCCTCCACCGCGCGATGCGCCCAGATCTCGGCGCCGGCGCGCTTGAATGCCTGCAGCCCGTAGAAATGATCGGCGTGGTAGTGGCTGACGATGACGCGCCGTATCGGCTGGCTGGTCACGCGGCGGATCTCGCGCAACAGCGCTTCTCCCAGGGGCGGCGTGCCCAGTGCGTCAAACACCACCACACCCGCAAGGGTCACGACAAACCCGGCGTTGGAGGTGTGGCCCTGGTTCTGTTTGGAGGGCACGCCGCGCATGCCCTCGACGTACCAGCTATGAGCAGCCACCTTGATCGCCTTCACCGGCACGGTGGCAGGCGGCGGCGCAGCAACGGCCGTCGTTCCGGCCAGCAATGCCACCAGCAGGGCGATGGCATGGACGATAGGATTCACCAGATTGCTCATGCAATGCCACGATTGCTCACGCCATGCCACGATTGCCTGCCATTCCAATCAGGCGCGGCAAATTGAGCTTGGGGGCAGGCAGGGTCTTGCGATCCCGCAGGTACTGCGTGACCACATCCCACACGGGTTCTCCGCGCGCCCCTTCCGCAACCGGTGCCCAACCCGCCACACGGTAGTTGCGACCGGCATCGATGAGTTGTCCCTTCAGCCGCATGTCGCTGATGCGCGCGCCCATTCTGGCACCCGGCTCGCAGGCATAGGTCAGACCGCCCACGCGCACCATGTCCCCGCCCTGCTGGTAATACGGGTCGGGGTTGAACAGGTTGTCACCGACGTCCTCGAGGATGTTCCTGATGGTCTCGCCGGTCATGTCGGTGAGCGTGGTGTACGGGTAGGTGATGGCGGTCTGGTCCATGACGTGTTCGGTGGTCACCGCCTCGCCAGGGAGGATGCTGGTGCCCCAGCGAAAGCCCGGCGAAAACGCGATGTCGGCCCCCTTCACCTTCATCAGGGCATCGAGGATGACCTGGTCGATCGAACCGTTGAAGTTGCCGCGGCGGTACAGCAGCCCTTCGCTGAGCGTGAGTTTTTCCGACAGGCGCGCAAGATGCGGTGCACGGATGCGATCGATCATGGCCTGCATGTCCGGGTCCGCCGGCAGCAGCCGCGAGAACACCGGCAGCAACCGGTAGCGAAAATCCGCGATCCTCCCGCCGCGCACATCCAGGTCCATTACGGCAAGGAACTTGCCGTTGGAGCCGGCGTTGGTGACAAGCGTCCTGCCACCCGGATTCTCGATCTGCACCGGTGCCGGCACGCCATCGTGGGTGTGCCCGCCCAGGATCACGTCAATGCCGCGCACCCGTGAAGCCAGCTTCAGGTCCACGTCCATGCCGTTGTGCGAGAGCAGCACCACCACCGCCGCGCCCTTGGCACGCGCCTCATCGACGTACTTCTGCAGGCGCTCTTCCTGGATGCCGAAGGTCCAGTCGGCCATCATGTAACGGGGGTTGGCGATGGGCGTGTAGGGAAAAGCCTGGCCGATGATGGCCACCGGAACACCGCCGAGCTCACGCATGGTCCAGGCCTTGAACACCGGATCGCCGAAATCCGCCGTTTCGATGTTCTGGGCAAGGAATTCGATCTTCCCGGCCTGTTCCTTCTCGACGATTTCCTTCACCCGGTCCTGCCCGTAGGTGAACTCCCAATGCCCGGTCATGATGTCCACGCCCAGTTGTCGCGACACCTCGACCATGTCCTGTCCGCGCGACCACAGCGCCGTCGCCGATCCCTGCCAGGTGTCGCCGCCATCGAGCAGCAGCGATGCCGGGCGCGAGGCCCGCAACTGCTTCACCAGCGCGGCGAGATGGGCATAACCGCCGACTTTGCCGAAGGTGCGAGCGGCGCGGGTGAAATCCAGGCTGGTAAAAGCATGCGCTTCGCGCGTGCCGGGACGGATACCAAAAGCCTTGAGCAAGGCCTCCCCGACCAGATGCGGTGCCCGGTTGTACCCGGTGCCCAGGCCGATATTGACATTGGGCTCCCGAAACCAGATGGGCAGAAGCTGTGCATGAGTATCGGTGAAATGCAGCAGCGACACATTGCCGAAGCGCGACAGCTCATAGAAGCCGCGCCCCCCGGCCGCCGCCGCGGCCTCTCCCCGACCGAGCGGCAATCCGGCCGCTGCCGCCGCCGCAAGCATGCGCAGGAAATCGCGTCGATCTGGCGTCATGTCGGCAGACTCCCAGGCATCAGACCGGTACAAGCCCGCTGATAACGGGCTGCAAGCTCATTTGTTGACCGGTGAATCCGGATCCAGCAACAGGGCAGTCAGGTCTTTTATCTGCTGCTCGGTCAGGATTCCGCCATGCCCGAAGCGCGGCATGTTGGAGCAGGCCGAATAGGCCTGCGGGTTGTAAATCTTGCCATAGGCATAGCGCTGGTTCGCCTCAGTGTTCCCGCGGGTTTTCCCGAAGTTCTGCAGGCTGGGCCCTATGGTTCCGAAGGACACTTCGGCCCTGGCTAACTGATGGCAGGCATAGCAGTTGCCGCCCGCCGTCGAACCCTGAGCGTCGCTGAACTGCATGCCCACACCGGTCTGTGCAATACGCTCGCCGTTCCTCCAGTCGCCCATGAGCCTGCCGTCGGCCGGATACTTGATCAAGGCGAGTTGTTCCTTCTCCAGTTGTTTTACCTGCACCTTCTGTTTCTCCCATCCCTTCGTGGAACAGAATTTCTGCATGTCATCCTGGCGCAGGCGTGACAAGTCCGCCTGCCCGCGCGGACTGAACCCGCGAAACATTTCCCGCATCGCCTCGGCGTCTCCCACTTTCACCTCGGCGCGGTCCGCAGCCCCGGCTGCGGGCGCCAGCGCAAGCACCAGTCCGGCCATTGCGAACAGTTTTCCGTGATTTTTCATGTCGGCCTCCCTAACGCTTGATGGCCGGTGCATTGAACGCGGCACCGTTGGCGTTTTTTGCAAGGAAAGCGGTCAGTGCAATGGACGCATCCGAGCCGAACTCCAGCGCCGGAAAGCGCTGCTGCCGAAAGCAATCGAACAACCGCCACTGGAAGGTGCGCAACTCACCCTGCGACACACGGTAGGCGGGCCAGGTGGTATAGGCGCGCTGCGCATCCTTGCGATCGAGCAGGTTGGGCAGATCCTGCAAACGGATACGCTTGCCGCTCTCGCCATGACAGGTGGCGCAGGCGAAATCATGCGGCCCGCCGCGGTAGAAGAAGACCTTCTCGCCCATGGCGTAGGCCTGCTTTTCCTTGGGATGCGAGGTAGGCACTCTCATCCGGACACCTTTGGACTGCGAAGTGACGTAGGCCACCAGGGCCTCCATGTCGGAGCGATTGGTGCCCGCGCCGAACGCCGTGCGCTTGATTGCCTCTCCGTCCAGTCCCTGGATGCCAGTCATGCAGTGCAGCAAGCGGGATTCCAGGTCCATGACCCGGTCAGTGTCCTTGAAGTAACGCGGCAACTCCGCATAGACACCCTTCACCACGCCAGGCCCCTTGCCAAGATTGCAACTTTCCAGTGACGCCATCTTGGGGCCGCGTTTCTGTTTCCATAAATCTTCCCCGCGCGCTTCCCAGAGTTCGGCCGGGTTGCCGTCCGCCAGCAATTCGCGATAGCGCTCGATTCCCTTGACGGTGTCGGTCTGCGCCCATGCCGCGACGGGGGACAGGCAGGCAACGGCCAGCAGCACAGCCGGCAGTTTGTTTCGGATCATGTTTTTCTCCCTTGTTGCACCGGCAGTCTGGCCGGTGCTGCCACGCTTGATGTGCACCCGATGCGGGCACCAGCGCCATCATCCCGCGGTAATGGTGGCCTCGTCGGTGCGCTTGTCGCCCTTGTTGTCGGTCCAGGTAACGCTGATCTTTTCTCCGAGCTTGGCTCCGGAAAAGCGGAAATTCAGATAGGGATTCTTCGAAATCGACGGACCCCATTGCGCCGACAGCACGGTGCGGCCGCCATAGGTCGCAGTGACGTTCTGAATGAACCAGGCCGGGACCAGCTCGCCCCTGGCGTCCTTGCGTTGTCCGGTTTCCATCTCGTGACTCATCAGCAAGCGCACGTCAACCTTGCCGTCTTTTACTGTCGCGCGTATGCGCATCGGATCTGCCATGGCAATCCTCCTTCGTTCTGTTGTGTTTTCCTGTCTTACCGAAGCTGCCGGATCAGCCGCCGCATCCGCCCAGCGTGACCTTGATTTCCTTCTTGGTGAAGTAATACCTGCCGTCGGCCTTCACCAGCGCATACACGTCAGTGCTCTCGGCCAGCTTCACCCGGGTGCTGACAAAGGGGTCGGTGCCCGAAGGTATGTTGAACACGGCCGAGAGCAGGTTCGGATTCTTTTCGACCATGATGGCAATGGATTCGGTTTTCGGAATGTTGCTGGTCACCCCAACCGGGACCACCAGGCCGTTTTCCGCGATATCCGGCGCCGTGATCAGTATGCCTTTGTTCTCGGTGGGCGCCGCCCCGCCCAACGCCTTGACCGCGTCGGCAAACGACCTTGCGCCAAACGCCCCGGCATTCCATTGCTGCTGAGCCATCGCTTCGCCTGCTGGCAGCAAGCCCATTGCCGCGAGCACGCCCAGCAGGCCCATGCCGCTGCCCGCCTTGAGGACCGTCCTTCGTTGCTGTTGTCTGTTCATGATCAACCTCCTGTTCGTCCACCAATCAATATGAATATAGCCTGATGGTACCTTTGTCACCTGGCACCGCCAAGCACCCATCGAATCATCACCCGCGCATCGTCATCGGCCACCGCAGTCTGCGGCGGCATGGGAACCGCCCCCCAGACCCCAGCGCCGCCGGTCCTGACCTTGGCGACCAGCTTCTCCTCCGCCCCCGCATCACCGGCATAGCGCTGGCCGATTTCGCGAAACGCCGGTCCCACGATGCGACTGCTGATGCCGTGGCAAGCCTGGCAGGCGTGTTTCCTGACAAGGCTTGAGCCGGCACTGACTGCCGATTGGCCGGCCTTGGCGGCCGTGGACACGCCACGAACCGGGCCGATAAGCCTGTGCTGCTCGGCAAGATTGCCATGCGTGTCCTTGGCGCTGTCCGGATAGATGGACAGCACTTTGGCTTCGCCCGGCAGGCAGTCCTTCATGCAGGCGCTGTTGCGCACATCGGGTTTGCCGCGCACATCCGACAAACCCGGAAAGGGACGCAGTCCGTTGCGATTGGGCAGGCGCTGCTGCACTTCACGCATGCTCTGCTCGTTCAGCGTGAAGTTCCCAGGCACCAGGTCGGCCAGGTTGAGGATGTAGGCCGTCACGGCATAGACATCATCCACCGACAGTGTCTTGGGCTCATTCCAGGGCATGGCTCGGCGGATGTAATCCCACAGCGTCGAAATCTGCGCTAGTTTCATCATGGTGGTGCGTTGTTCTCCACCGGTGGTCAGCGATGCCACGCGGCCGCGCTTAACATCTTCCGGCGTGGTCCCGCCGATGATGGGCGGAAACATTTCGTTGCTTTCGCCGAAAGTGCCGTGGCAGGACGCACACCTGCTGTCCCAGATCTGTTCTCCACGCGCCACCGTGCCCGACCCCCTGGGCAGGCCGGTGAAATCGGCGCGCACGTCGATGTCCCAGGCCGCGATCTCGGCCTGTGTCGCTGCACGACCGATGCCCGCAAAGCGCTCCTGCGCTGCCGCCGTGCCCGCCAGCAGCGCCAGACACACAGTGAGGCTAGTCCACATGCGCATTGCGCACCTCGCCCGAACTGTCGACATGCCAGGACTGGATGGCATTGTTGTGATAGATGGAGCGCGTGCCGCGCACTTCGCGCAACTGTCGTTTCCGCGGTTGCACGTAGCCAGTTTCGTCCATGGCCCGGCTTTGCAGAATGGCCGGTCCGCCATCCCACACCCAGTCCAGGTTGAATCGCGTCAGACACTTTGAGAGAACCGGACTCTCCAGGCGGGCGTTGCGCCAGTTGCGCCCGCCGTCGAAGGAGACGTCGACGCGACGTATGCGGCCGCGGCCCGACCAGGCGAGGCCGGAGACGTTGTACTGGCCCCGGTCGAGCAGGTGCTGCCCACCCGAGGGTGTGGTGATCACCGACTTGCATTCCTGGATCCAGGTGTACTGGCGACTGACGCCGTCGGGCATCATGTCCACGTAATGCAGCACTTCCTCGCGCGTGGCATAGGGCTGGTCACCAACTTCTATGCGCCGCAGCCACTTCACCCAGGACACACCCTGCACACCGGGGACCACCAACCGCAAGGGATAACCATTCTCCGGGCGCAACATCTCGCCGTTCATGCCCCAGGCGACCAGAACATCGTCGAGCACCCGGTCCATGGGAATGGTGCGCGTCAGGCCGGATCCGTCGGCGCCTTCGGCGAGTACGAAACGCGCGCGCCTGCGATCAATGCCGCAGTCCTCCAGCAGCAGTTTGAGCGGCACACCAGTGAATTCGCAGCAGGACAGCATGCCGTGGGTGTATTGCACCGTCGGCATCGCGACGCTGCTCCACTCCATGCCGGTGTTGGCACCGCATTCGATGAAATACATGCGCGATACCGACGGCAGGCGCATGAGGTCGTCCATGGTGTAGACCTTGGGTTTCTTCACCATGCCCATCACCATGAGGCGGTGGGTAGCAGGATCGATATCGTGCCAACCCTGGTGATGGCGCTCGAAATGCAGGCCGCTGGGCGTGATGATGCCGAAGAATCCCTGCAGCGGGGCAAACGAAACCGATGCGGCGGATACTCGTGTGAGCCCTGGGCTTTCGCGCCGGGCCAGGTTCTTTTCGTGCTGTGACGGCAGTCCATAGCCGCGCTCGGCAACCGGCAGACCCAGGGTACGGCTGTGTGCGGGCAGCTCGAGTATGGCGGGATCGCCCTGGGGCCCGGACGCACCTTGCGCCAGAGCGGGCGCGGCCATGGAAGCCGCTGCCGCGACAAAGGCCTTGTGCAGAAAATCGCGGCGCCCGGCCTGCGCCTGCGCGATCTGCTCCTGGCTCAGGAAGTTTTCAGGCGCGCGACGCAACCGCCCGGCTTGTACATTCGATGTCATTATTGCCCTGCCGCTAGTATTGGATTTGTTGCCTGTAAAGCTGCAGTTTAGTATCTACTGCGTTGCAAATACCGCTTTCATCGGAACAGGTTGGCAGATGGCCGGAAGTCGCGAAAGGTTCAATCGGACAAGCGCCGCCCTTGGTTGCATCCGCTCAGCCATGGGTGCATTCCTGGTTCTGGCCTGCTTCCTGTCGTCCCCACTCGCGGCGCAAGCACCCGGCAGCCATACATCCCTCACCATCGCGCGCGATCTGGCCACAGAAGCACGGCAGGCTGCCGCACAAGGTAAAGCCTATGTAGTGCTGTTTTCCGAAACCGGCTGCCCCTGGTGCGAGCGGGTGCGGCGCGAGTTCCTGTTGCCCATGCAAGAGGATCCCCAGTACAACGCCAAGGCAGTCTTTCGGCAGATCAACATCGACAGCGATGAAGCGCTCCGGGACTTCAGTGGTCGCGCCAGCACGCACCGCCATTTTGCCCAGTCCGAGGGCATGCGCTTCTATCCGACCGTGGCCCTGTACACGCCTGAGGGCAAGCAGGCCGCAGAAAAGCTCACCGGTTTCACCAATGCCGTGTACTACGGATCATCCATCGAGCGCCGCATCAATGCGGCGCTCGCAAGGATCACGGTCACCCAGCCCCTGAATCAGCAGATTCCGGCCCGCAAGTGACCTGAAGAGATCCGGCGCAAGAGATGCGAGTTCATCAACCCAGCATGTCGCGCCAGATGTTCTGCGCCCAGGCTGCGCCGTACTGTCCTTCCACTTCGCTGCGCGCCGATGAAACCCCGCCCGAGCCCGCCACTGCAACCATGGTCTTCTGCGCCACGTCATAGCGGTGCACAGAGGCAACGTGGATGACGTCCTTGTCGGACACGAAGCTGTAGCAGGTGTTGGCCATCATGGGCGTGGCGCTGGGTGCGCGGCCGTTCATGAGCTCGATGATGGCGGCAGCGGCGACCTTGCCGTGCTGGTTCGCCATGTGACCGGATTTGGGCATGCCCGGTGCCGACAGCGTGGCATCGCCCAGCACGTGGATGTTCTTCTTTGCCGTCGATTCCATGGTGAGCCAGTCCACGCCGCACCAGCGGTTGTTGGCCGTGATCAATCCGGCCGATTGCGCAATGTCGCCGGCGCGCATGGGCGGCACAAGGTTCAGCACATCGCCCTTGACGGTGTCGAAATCGGTCTTGAACGCCCTGTCCTTGACGTCGACGGACTTGACCTCGGCATTGGGCCGGTAGTCGATGATTCCACCGTACAGATCTTTCCACGCCGCCTTGAACAGCGGGCCCTTGGAGGTGACATCCTCGTTGGCATCGAGAACGATGATCTTGGATTTGGGCTTGGTCTGCTTGAAGTAATGCGCGATCTGGCACATGCGCTCATAGGGCCCAGGGGGGCAGCGATACGGCGCCCGCGGGATGGACAGCAGGTAGACGCCGCCATCACGCATGGCCTCGAGCTGCCGCCGCAACGCCAGCGTCTCCGGCCCCGCTTTCCAAGCATGCAGTATGGTCTTCTGCGCTTCGGCATTGAGCCCCTGCACCTGGTCGAACATGAAGTCCACGCCGGGCGAGACCACCAGCCGGTCGTAGGACATGTCGGGGAATTTGGTGCGGAACTTCACCAGCCGCTTGTCGCTGTCTATCCCGGCGACGTCATCGTGCAGCACCTGAACGCCGTGATCGCGCAGGCCCTGGTAACCGTGGGTGATGTCCTCCATCCGGCGGCTGCCGCCCAGCACAAGGTTGGAAATCGGGCAGGAAACAAACTGGGTATTGCGATCGATCAGGATGACTTCAATGGCGCCACCCGACCACATGCGCAGGTACTTGGCAGTCGTGGCTCCACCGAATCCCCCACCTATTACAACCACTCGTCCTATGGTCTTGGGCGCCTGGGGCGTGGCGGCGCAACCGACCAGGGCCAGTCCCGTGCCTGCAGCCGAGAGCTTCAGGAAATCGCGGCGATTGAATGCAGTCATGTAGTTCTCCTTACTGGGCTTTCTGGGCTGCGAAATAGCCCGCGATCAGGTCGATCTGCTCCTCGGTATAGCCCTTGGCCAACTGGTGCATGATGGTGGCGGGACGCTTGCCATCGCGGAAATCGCGCATCTGGCGCGCGATATAGTCCCTGGACTGCCCGGCCAATGCAGCCATTGGCGCCACACCGCGACCGTTCGTGCCGTGGCAGTTGGCGCAGTTGGCAGAGAGATTGCGCGCAAGATTGGGGTCCGAGGTCTGGGCC
>CAXNIK010000032.1:0-18115 GCA_964202115.1 Burkholderiales bacterium | reverse complement strand
TCGGCGCGGTGTGGCGCAGTGGCCGGACGAGGTGCTGTCGTTTGAGGGGCAGGCCGATATGCCGGCTTTCGAAACCGGGCGAGAACAACTCAAACCACCGGTTGCCGACCCGCTGGCATGAAGTACCTGCTGGACACCTGCACGGTCAGCGACTTTGTCAAAGGCCAGCCGGCGGTGTTGTCCCGCATCAAGGCTACTGCGCCGAATCTGGTGGCCGTTTCCAGCATCACGCGCATGGAGATCGAATTCGGATTGATGCTGAATCCGCAACGGGCCCAAAAACTGGCCCCGGTTCTCAATGCCTTTCTGGGTTCCATTGCCACGCTGCCCTTCGACCAAGCGGACTCACAGGCAGCAGCCGGCGTTCGTGCCGCCCTGCAACGCAAAGGGCAGCCCATTGGCAGTTACGATGTGTTGATTGCCGGCTGTGCATTGGCGCGCGGGCTGATCGTCGTCACGTCCAATCTGGCGGAATTTCAGCGTGTCAGTGGGCTGGTGGTGGAGAACTGGCGGTAAAAGAGCTGGCCGCAGAATCGCTTGACCTTCCCGTGGGGGGAAGCCTGATCATGGCTCTGTTCCCAGGCATATAGCTGAACCGGGCTTGAGGTGGCATCGGGACAATGGCCGTGAGAGAATCTGCATTTATTATCAATATTAGTACAGAGTCGTTTATATAATAGTATCAATAACGTGAATATGATCAATATCTCCCGGCAAGGCCAAGGTTGCATGAACCCTTGCAGCCATCCCCTGTCATAATCAATTCACCATGATCAAGCTGCTCCGCTTCCTGATGATCGCGCTGCTGGCGCTGGCGATACCCGTGCAGGGCGTCGCTGCGGCCACCATGCTGTACTGCGGCCCGGATCACGGACCAGGCACTGATGGAGTTCACGCCCATCAGGCTGCCGGCCCTGCGCAGGCGCACGAGGCTCACCAAGCTCACCAAGCTCACGAGGGCCACGGGCATGGCGTGCATGAGCATGCACAGCCCGATGCCCAGGACGCAGGACTGACTCAATTGCCGGGCACGCCTGATCAGCCGGCGCAGGCCAAGTGCAGCGTATGCGCCGCCTGCTGCAATGCCGTGGCGATTTCTTCGCCGGTGGTGCTGCCGTCCCCGCCCGGGGCGGAGCCTGTTCCGGTGCTCAAGCCTTCCACGCTGCCCTACAGCTTCATCACCGACGGGCCGCGCCGCCCGCCTCGATCCTTCCTCGTCTGAGTGGCTTTGCGCGCCGTATCCGGCGCGAGTGATGTGTGAGGACGGCCCCAGTTTCCCGGTGCCGTCCCGCCTAACTTTGCTTGAACGAGGATTTCATGTTGCCCATGTTTCGTCTGTCTGCTTTGGCATGGCTGCCCTGCGCGGCCCTGCTGCTGTCTTCACCCGCTGCCGTGGCACAGGCAGTGGCGCGTACCGATCCGGCGACAGCCGCCGCTGCCGTGCCGCCGCTTGTCTATGAGTCGCCCCTGGTCCGCTACCGCGCTTTCTCCGATCAGGAGGTGGCGCCCTGGCGCGAGACCAATGACACCGCCGCACGCATAGGCGGCTGGCGCGCGTATGCGCGGGAAACGCAGGCACCCGGCGAACCTGCTGCGCCCCCAGGCACCGCCTCCGCCAAGCCTGGCGGCGACAACGACCACCACAAGCATTGAGGAGGCGACATGATCAAGTCCAAACTTGCCGCAGTGGCTGCAGTACTCCTGCTCGGCGGTTGCGCCACGTTCAGTCCGGACGGCGGCTTTGCCGGCATCGAGCAGGCCGCAAAGGAGCGCCTGGGAAAGGCGGTGCAATGGGACCGGGACCGCTCGGCCGACGGCAGCGAGACAGCGCGTGCACGCACTGCCGAGTTGCTGGCCCGGCCGCTGTCGGCCGACGACGCGGTGCAGATCGCGCTGCTCAACAACCGTGGCCTGCAGGCGGCCTTCTCCGAGCTGGGCATCGCCGAGGCCGAGGTGGTGCGTGCTGGACGGCTGCCCAACCCTGGCTTCAGCTTTGGTCGTTTGACGCGCGGCGATGAAGTCGAGCTCGAGCGCGGCCTGCATTTCAACCTGGCGCGGCTGATCGCCATGCCCTGGCTGAGTGAGATCGAATCGCGGCGCTTCGAGCGCGTGCAGCGCGAGGCGACACTGCAGATGCTGCGTCTGGCCGCCGACACGCGCAAGGCCTGGGTGATGGCGGTGGCGGCCGGGGAAACCGTGCGCTACATGCACCAGGTGCAGCAAAGCGCCGAGGCCGGCGCGGAACTGGCCCGGCGCATGGCGCAGGCGGGCAACTGGAACCGGCTCAACCAGGCGCGCGAGCAAAGCTTCTACGCCGATGCCGCGCTCAACCTCGCGCGCGCTCAGCGCGCCCGCGACTCGGCGCGCGAACGCCTCACGCGCCTGATGGGCCTGTGGGGTGAGCAGATCGCATTCAAGCTGCCCGAGCGGCTGCCTGATCTGCCGCCATCGGCGCGGGATCTGCCTGCCATCGAGCAGACCGCCATGCAGCAGCGCCTGGACGTGCAGGCGGCGAAACTGGATGCGGAACAGACGGCGAAGAATCTGGGCCTGACCCAGGCCACGCGCTTCATCAACGTGCTGGAGCTGGGCGTGGTGCACAACAGTTCCAACGAGGCGCCTACCCAGCGCGGCTGGGAACTGTCCTTCGAGCTGCCGCTCTTTGACTGGGGCATGGCGCGCGAGAAGAAGGCCGAGGCCATCTACATGCAGGCGCTCAACCGCGCCGCGGAGACGGCGGTGAATGCGCGCTCCGAAGTGCGTGAAGCCTACCTCGCCTCGCGCAACAGTTACGACGTGGCGCGGCATTACCGCGACGAAATCGTGCCGCTGAAAAAGCGCATCTCCGAGGAGAACCTGCTGCGCTACAACGGCATGCTCATCGGCGTGTTCGAACTGCTGGCCGACGCCCGCGCCCAGATCGCGGGCGTCAACGGCTACATCGAGGCGCTGCGCGACTACTGGCTGGCGCAGTCCGACCTGGACATGGCGCTGGTGGGCAAGCCTGCCCTGAGCGCGGTGACGGCCGCCTCGGTTTCTAGCTCCGCGGCCGCCGCACACTGACAAGGAACATCACATGAATTCCCGCAGAGATTTTTTCAGAGGTGCAGGCGCGGTGGCTGCCGGTGCCGCCGTCAGCACCATCGCCGCCACTGCCGTGAGCCGCGTGGCCATGGCCGCGCTGCCCGAGCCGGTGATCCAGACCAAACCGGACACCATGCCGCCGCTGGCTCCGGCCAATGGCAGACCCTACAACCCGGTGGTGACGCTAAACGGCTGGACCCTGCCCTGGCGCATGAACAATGGCGTCAAGGAATTCCACCTGGTGGCCGAGCCCGTGGTGCGTGAAATGGCGCCGGGCATGAAGGCGCATTTGTGGGGCTACAACGGGCAGTCGCCCGGGCCCACCATCGAGGTGGTGGAAGGTGACCGCGTGCGTCTTTTCGTCACCAACAAGCTGCCCGAGCACACCAGCATTCACTGGCACGGCCAGCGCCTGCCCAATGGCATGGACGGCGTGGCCGGGCTGAACCAGAAAGCCATTCCGGTGGGCAAGACCTTCGTCTACGAGTTCGTCGCGCGCCGGCCCGGCACCTTCATGTACCACCCACATGCCGATGAAATGACGCAGATGGCCATGGGCATGATGGGCTTCTGGGTCACGCATCCGCGCCAGAAGCACCCCTTGATCGACGAGGTGGACCGCGACTTCTGCTTCCTGCTCAATGCCTATGACATCGATCCGGGCAGCTACACGCCCAAGATCATGACCATGCTGGATTTCAATCTGTGGTCCTGGAACAGCCGCATTTTCCCCGGTATCGATTCGCTCAATGTCAGGCTGGGCGACAAGGTGCGCATCCGCATCGGCAACCTCACCATGACCAATCACCCCATCCATCTGCATGGCCATGAATTTCTGGTCACCGGCACCGATGGCGGGCCCACGCCCAAGAGTACGCGCTGGTACGAAGTCACCACCGATGTCGCCGTGGGCCAGATGCGCCAGATCGAGTTTCTCGCCGACGAGGAGGGCGACTGGGCCTTCCATTGCCACAAGAGCCACCACACCATGAATGCCATGGGCCATGACGTGCCCACGCTGATCGGCGTGGACCATCGCGGCATCGCGCGCCAGATCACCAATCTCATTCCCGACTACATGGTGATGGGCGAGCGCGGCATGGCCGACATGGCGGAGATGGAAATGCCGCTGCCGGACAACACCATTCCCATGATGACTGGGCAGGGGCCGTTCGGCTCGGTCGAGATGGGCGGCATGTTCAGCGTGCTCAAGGTGCGCCGCGAGCAGAAGCCGGGGGATTACAGCGATCCCGGATGGTTCAAGCATCCCGAGGGCACGGTGGCCTTCGAGTGGACCGGCGCCTTGTCTGAGCCGGCCAGATTTGCTTCCGAAGGAGGGCAGTCCATGCCGCGCGTAAGCAAGCCGGTCAACGATACGGAAGTCAAGGTTCGCAAACCCGTCGGCCATTCTGGGCATTGAGTGGCCTACTTCAATTCTTCAATGAAAGGAACAAACAATATGAACGCAATGCAATTCGTATTGATGGCCGGGCTACTGGTCAGCGGTGGCCCGGTCCTCGCTCACGGCGACATGCACAAGGGGGGGGCCAAGAAGCCCGCGGCTGTAGTCAAGGAACAAAAGCCCTGGGGCATTGCCGGCGATGCCAAGGCAGTGAAGCGCACCATCAACATCACCATGCTCGACACCATGCGTTTCAGCCCGGACAGTATCGAAGTGAGACAGGGCGAGACCGTGCGCCTGCGCCTCGCCAACAAGGGCAAGCTCATGCATGAACTGGTCATCGGCACCAGGAAAGAGCTCGATGAGCATGCCGCGCTGATGGTCAAGTTTCCAAACATGGAGCATGACGAGCCCTATATGGCGCATGTCGGGCCGGGGGAAGGTGGCGAGATCATCTGGACCTTCAATCGCGCCGGCGAGTTCGACTTCGCCTGCCTGATCGCCGGGCATTACCAGGCCGGCATGGTTGGCAAGATACGCGTTACGGCAGCTTCAGGCGCAAAGCGCTGATGAACAAGCACTTCTCAATGCATGCTCCGCACTCGCAACATCGGCGCCGCATGCTGTCCGGGCTGGCTGTTCTTTCTGTCCTGCCGGCGGTGGCGTGGGCGGCGCAGGCCACCAAGCCTGTCATGATCGAAGTCTGGAAGGATGCAGCCTGTGGTTGCTGCAATGACTGGATCGCCCATCTGCGCTCCAGCGGCTTTCAGGTCAAGTCGGCGGACACTGGCAATGCCTCCGCACGCAAGCGACTGGGCATGCCCGATCGCTATGGTTCGTGCCACACCGCCAGCGTCGGCGGCTATGCCATCGAGGGACATGTGCCGGCGCGCGAGGTGCAACGCTTGCTCAGGGAGAAGCCCGTCGCGATCGGACTGGCCGTGCCGGCCATGCCGGTCGGGTCCCCGGGCATGGATGGCCCCGAATACGGTGCTCGCAAGGACCCTTATGACGTGCTGCTGGTCAGGCGTGACGGCAGCTCCAGTGTTTTTCAATCCTATCGTTGACCCATTTCAAAGGACGAACATGAAACAAACATTTCTCTCGATACTCATCATCGTCGCGCTGGCCGGACCGGCATTGGCCCAGCAAAAGGCTGATGACCACACTGCTCACCATCCCGCTGAGAGTGCCCCGGCTAAAGCGGAAATGGCGGAGGGCGAGGTGCGCCGCGTGGACAAGTCGGCGGGCAAGATCACCCTGCGCCACGGCCCAATCAAGAGTCTGGATATACCGCCCATGACCATGGTGTTCCAGGCGGGCGATCCGGCCATGCTCGATCGCGTGAAGCAGGGGGACAAGGTGCGCTTCGCCGCCGAGCAGAAATCCGGGACCTATGTCGTGACGCGCATCGAGGCGGCGAAATAGCCGGCGGCAGCTCAATCCAAAGAGGGGAGATCTGGAGTTTCGAAAGCGCTTGACCTTCCCATGGTGGGAAGGTCCAAAGTCTCTACATACCCTTTCAGGAGAATCATCATGACCGAGTTAAACGTGAAAAACATGACTTGCGGGCATTGCGTCAACACGGTGACGCGCGCGATCCAGTCTGTCGACCAGAGTGCCGCCGTGCAGGTGGACCTTCAAACCGGGCGCGTGCAGGTGGAAAGCAGCGCTGTGGCTGCTGATCTGCTCAAGGCGGTGAATGAAGCAGGGTACCCGGCTGAGCAGTCGAAACTCGTCAGCCCCGTTCCCGCCAGAAAAAGTGGCTGCTGCTGCAGCTAGTCCTGTCCGTATGCGCACCGTCGCCAATCAGGCCAGGGTGTGCATGCCAACTTGGCGGCCGGGGTGCTTTACCCGGCATTCGGATTGTTGCTGTCACCGTTTCTGGCCGGTGCTGCCATGGCTTTGTCGTCGGTCAGTGTCTTCGTCAACGCAATGCGATTGCGAAAAATCCCGCTGTAACGGGAACTGTTGTCATCACCTCACTTAAAGGAAAATCACTGTGAAAACTCTGCCAATTCTGCTGATATCCGGGCTGATCGCCGTCGCCGGCCCCCTCCACGCTGGTGAAGCGCACCAGCACGACTCTCCCCCACCGGGAGCCGAGACCAAGGGCAAACCCCAAGCCGCCAAGCCTGGGGCCACGGGAGGTGGCATGCCAATGATGGCGAACATGAAAGCCATGCAGGCGCAGATGGCCAGGATCCGAAGCACGACCGACCCCAAGGAGCGGGAGAAGCTGATGCAGGAGCACATGAAATCCATGCAGGACAACATGGCAAAAATGCGCGGCATGGGTGGCGGCATGATGGGCGGCATGGCCAGCAAGGGCGGCGATGAGACCAAGCATCACGCCATGATGGAACAGCGCATGGACATGATGCAGATGATGATGGAGCAGATGCTCGAGCACCAGAAGGCGATGCACGCACCGCCCAAATAGGCCCGACTTGATTTGAGCGCAGATCGCAAAAAAGGAGTTCCACCATGGAAAACGAGACTGATCAGAAGGGCAATGCCGGGTATCCGAAGTGGAAATTCGTGTTCATCGGCTTCGCCCTGATTGCGGCGTTCTACCTGCTCAAGGAACACTATGCTCACGTGCTTGGTTCTCTGCCCTACCTGCTGTTGCTGGCCTGCCCGTTGATGCATTTGTTCGGCCACGGCGGGCATGGCGGGCACGGCAAGCACCATGCAAACGATGAGGGCAAGGCCGACAAGCCATAAGAGGGCCAGCGGCCGCACCGAATCTCTGACCCCGCCGGATGCGCCTCCCTCCTCATCGTCAAATCCGGCGGACGCCCCATCCGGCTGTTGTACAGTGGCGGCAATAGTAAGACCGGGCGCCAAGACCCGCCGCCGTTGCCATCACAAGGAGGACATATGCGCAAATTATTTTTCGCCCCCGCGTTACTGGGGCTGCTTGCCTGCGAAGGCGGTCTCGCCCAGTCAAGCTTTCCCAACCGGCCCGTGACCATCATCGTGGCCACCGCGCCTGGCGCATCCAATGACATCGAGTCGCGCCTGTATGGAGAGAAGCTCGCCGCCGCCTTCGGCCAGCCCTTCGTGGTGGATTACAAGCCCGGCGCCGGCACCAGCGCCTCGGCCGCTTATGTGGCCAAGGCGGCGCCCGATGGCCACACGCTGCTATGCATCTCCAGCAGCTTTTCGGCCGCAGCGGCGCTGTACCGCAACCTGAGCTTCGATCCGCTCAAGGACCTCGCCCCAATCACCATCGCGAGCAAGCGCTACACCGTGATCGTGGCCCATCCTGCGGCGTCCTTTCGCAACCTGCGCGAGTACATCGCCTACAGCAAGGCCAATCCGGGCAAGATCAACGTGGCGACCACGGGCCCGGGCAGCGGTCCGCACATCAATGCCGCTTGGCTGCACTCCATCGTGAATACCGAAGTCACTTATGTGCACTACAAGTCCGCCGCCGCCATGCAAAGCGACCTGTTGTCCGGGCGCGTGGACGTCACCTACGGCTCTCTCATCACTGGCCTGCCCCACATCAAGTCCGGCAAGACGCGCCTCCTCGCCATCGCCAACAATGAGCGCAGCCCCCTGTATCCCGACATTCCCACCGCTGCCGAGCAGGGCGCGCAGGGATACAACTACGCCAGCATCACGGGCTATATCGCGCCGGCCGGCGTGCCCGCGCCGGTCCTCAGCCGGCTGAACAGCGAGTGGGTGAAGGCCACCAAGGCGCCGGACATCGTGAAACGCTTGGAGGCCGAGGGCAGCATCCCGGTGGGCAGCACCCCCGCGGAGCTTGGCCAGTTGCTCGCTTCGGAGATTCCGCGCTACCGCAAGCTCGTCGATGCAATGGGCATCACGGCTGAGCCATGAGGCGCCGGAAGCGCGGCGGCCTGGTGATAGCAATACTGCTGCTCATCTTTATGGGACAGTGTGATTAGCGTATTTCTGATCATATCGTCCAGAGCGCGCATGCGCTCCATCCTGGCACTGCCGTGACATAATCGCGACTGGTCAGCCCGCCCCTTTCCCAACCATCCAGGCAGCACAGCCATGTCCGCTACAGTCCGGTTCGACCTGAAAATGAACGCCGACGAAAAGGAAATCATCGCGCGTGCCGCTGCGCTCATGGGCACGACGATGGCGGGATTCGTACGTGCGGCAGCCAAGGAGAAGGCCATCGCTTTGGTGGATCGGGAAGAGCGCATTCTGCTGTCCGAACGTGATTTAACGGCGCTTACGCGCGCGCTCAAGGGGGCGTTCAAGCCCAATCGTGCGCTCAAGGGGGCATTGAAAGAGGCGGCGGCCAAAGTCCGCCGTGCTTGAAGAGCAGCCGCTCGATGCGGAGGTCCACGACCGCGCGGGATTCAGTTGCGGCGTCCGTGAACTGGACGATTACCTTCATCGTTTCGCAATTCAGCAACGGCGCAGGGGCATCGGCAATATTTATGTTCTTGTGGATACCGACAAACCAGGCGTGATTCTGGGTTTCTATACGCTTAGCGCGGTGCAGCTCGACGCAATGAAACTTAGCGATGTGGACAGAAAGAAGCTGCCCCGTTATCCCATCCCCTGTTTTCGACTGGGACGTCTTGCATGCCGCAAGGATCAAAAAGGACTGGGCCTGGGCAGGTTACTGATTGGTTGTGCGGTGGAACGTTGTCTGCAGGCGCGTAAACAGGTTGCTGCGTTCGCCCTTATTGTTGATGCAAAAAGCATCGACGCGAAGGCGTTTTACGAGCACTACGGATTTACACCCTGCGTCGATTCCGAAGAGACCCTTTATCTGCCCTTGGGTTGAATCAACAACAAACCGGCACACATGAAACTGGTGCTCGATACCAATGTGGTCATGGACTGGCTGCATTTTCGCGATCCCGGCTTTGATCCGATTGCGCAGGCTATCGTCGAATCCCCGGTGGAGCTGGTGAGCACCGCGGAATGCCTGGAGGAGCTGCGCCATGTGCTGGCCCGGCCGCACTTTGGCCTGGACGAAGCGGCGCAGGCGGCGATGTGCGCGGCCTATGCGGCCCGGGTCAGGCTATGGACGGCGGATGACACAACAGACGAACCAGCGGGTGAGAAGCCCACGTTGCCGCGCTGTAGCGACGCCGACGACCAGAAATTCCTGGTGCTGGCGCAGCAGGCCAGAGCGCATTACCTGCTGACCAAGGACAGGGCGCTGCTGCGGTTGTCCGCGGCGGTATTGAGAAGGCGGCGCGGATTCGCCGTGCTGACGCCGGCGCGCTTTATTGCAGAAGTGCTTCAGGTGTCATCGGACCGCCGCTGAGGTTTGGGGTCGCTGCTGACCGAGCCATCGAGCATGGACCAGACCATGCTTGCGCCTGCCAATGACGCGGGTCACCATGGGCCAGTGTGGATGCCGATGCGAAAGTTCAGGACCTTCCCCTCGTAGGTATGAGTACTGTTGAATGTGATGCGCCAATCCGCCAGAAGATTTGCATCCAAAAAACTCATCCTGTCCAGAATGAACATTGGCCCGCGCTTTTATTTGACTAACGGCTGATCGAAGTCCGGGTCGACCATGCGTTCAAAGCCGTTGATCATTCACACAAGCTGCATTCATGATCTGCGAGACGGTAGTTTGTCTATCCGACTCGGCAAGCAACTTGTAGATCATCAAGGCACCGTCATTGCCGAGTGCACGACCTGCACAGTCCATGAATTTGGCTTTGCGTTCTTTGACGGTCATAGGCCACTCGGGAGAACCCGAAACGCGTTCGGCCCGAAGCGAGAATCGTCCTCGTTTGGTGTCTATGGCGACATCCGTATAGCCGAACTTGCTGGAGTACAGGCGCGTGTCGTCGACACGATAACGCCGGACTTTCGCTGTCAGGCTGCGGGCCTCTGGACGTTGCACCATGCCGTCGGTGAAAGTTTCCAGCGTCAGTTGCCCATCCAGAAGCAAGGCTGCGGCCACATACTCCATACTGAACTTTCCCTCCAGACCGGTGGTGGGATTGGGGCCACCGAGCGCGTCGTCCGAACCCAGGCCGAAGCCGATCTCCATGGCCTCGACCTCACTGGCCTGGATGCCGTGTTCCTCGACAAGTTGCAGGATGCCGCCCACCGCCCGATGCGTGCAGTAGCAGCACGGCCAGCGTTTCACGTAAATGGCGGGCTTTTCGATCTCCCAAGGCTGGGCGAGCGATTCAACCAGCTCTGCCAGATCTTCGGCATTGCCCCGACCGTATGTTGCAAAGAAGCCGCCAGCGTCAAGGATGGCAGGGTTGGCGGTAAAGCCGGCGTGCGCCAGCCAGGCGGATTTCACACCAGTGCTTGCCGCATGTCCGGCGTGGAAGGGCTTGGTCATGGTGCCGAAATTGCTGACCAGGCCCGAGGTCTGGGACGCGGCAAGGCCCCATGCTACCTGGAGCTGGGATGCATCGAGTTTCCACAGTCTTGCTGCAACCGCGGTGCTGTGGAACACGCCCACCGTCGCGGTGGAATGCCAGCCATGCATGTAATGTCCGGCGCCCGTGGCGCGTCCCACCTTGCCCGCGATCTCCAAGCCGATTGCATATGCCCCCAGCACCTCCTGCCACGAGGCCCCGCATTCCTCGGCAACCGCGATTGCGGCTGGCACCATGGTGGCGCTTGGATGCCCCCTCAAACTGGGCAGGCTGTCGTCGAAATCCAGGGCGTGACTGGCAATACCGTTAACCAATGCCGCTTCGGCTGGCGAAGTGCGCAGGTCCGATCCCCAGACAGTCGCCTGTGCGCGAGCCCCGGTCTCGCGGGTCCAAGATTGGGCAATCTTCGACGCCGGCTCCAGGGTACCGGCGAGCGCGCATCCTATGGTGTCCATCACCGCGTCCCGGGCGCGCTCGAGAACGCCGGCCGGAATGGCTTCGATGCGGGTACCTGTCACAAACTCTGCCAGACGCTTGGTCAGCATGGAAGTTCCTCCTACTGATTTCCTAGTCCTTGGCTCTCTTCGCTGACGCCCAGTGCACGTTTCGCCAGCGGCCGCTTGCCTTGGACCAGACATTGGTGAACCGCAGGTCGTGGCGGCTGCTGGCGGTCATGATTACGTCGCCGGAAACGATGGCGCAATCGCCGAATCGTCTGACGGTGACATTGCTGAAATCGAACGCGGAATAATGGGACTTCCCGGCTTTCAGCGTGTCCAGATAGCTGCGTTTGGTTTCCTTGCGGCTGGAGCTGTGGAAATACAGCATCTCGTCGTCGAACAAATCCTCGAGAGTGGCGATGTCGCGCGCCAGGATGGCGTCGACACGCTTCTTCTCAAGGGCGAGAATTTCTTCATCTGCCATGATTACCTTCCTCCTTTTCGGTTAACGGATACGGGTGTGCAAGCGGCTGCGGATCAGTCCTCGGGCTGGTAGCCGATGTCTTTCGCCACCTTCACCCAGCGCGCCACGTCGGTGGCGATCACCTTGCGGTACTGCTCCGGCGTGCTGCCCACGGACTGGAAGCCGCCCGCGGCCAGTCTCTTGACCGAATCGGGGTCCTTGGCCGCCTTCTGGAATTCCAGGCTGATCCGGTCCACGATAGCCTTGGGCGTCTTGCCCGGTGCGAGAAAGCCGGTCCAATTGGACCACTCGTATCCGGGTACGGACTCCGCCACCGTCTGCAGATCCGGCATGTCCGGCAGCCGCTGGTCCGATGGGACAGCAAGGCGGCGCAGCTTTCCGGTTTTCACATGGGGAGTGAAGCCCAGGCTGCTGATGTCCACCTGCCCGGCAAGCAGCGCCACATTGAGGTCGCCGCCGCCCTTGTAGGGAATGAACACCACCTTCGTATTGGTGATGTTGTGCAGCCACGCCAGCGCCAGGTGGGTGACGCTGCCATTGCCGTTGTGCCCGACGTTGATCTTGCCGGGATTTTCCCGCGCGAAAGCCAGGTATTCATTCAGATTTTTGAAGCGCGAGTTCCCCGGTACGGTCAGCATGGAGTAGTAGCGGTGCACCATGGACACCGGCTCGAGTTCCAGAGGGTCGAAAGGCGGGGTGCGATAAGTTGCGTTCACCACGGAAAAGCCAGCCGTGGCCTGCAGCAGGGTGTGTCCGTCTGGCGAGCTCTTGGCGACATAGGTTGTCCCTAAGGTCCCGCCTGCCCCGGTCTTGAAGTCCAGAACCCACTGCCATCCGGTTTGCTGCGTGAGCTTCTCGATGTACATACGGCGGTTGACTTCCTCGGAGCCGCCCGGAGCAAAGGGAACGACGATGCGTATGGGTTTGCTGGGGAAATTGCCCACCTGGCCGAACGAGGGGGCGGCGGCAAACATCAGGGCGCCCATGAGCGCGGTTGCTGCTTGACGTGGAAGTGTGGTCACGACCCTTCCTTTGAATTTTTCAACCATGCCTTGGGCCAGCCAAGGATTCGCCCGACAGGGCTGCTGCACTTGCGGAAAGTTTGGGAATCCCTTCTTATCCAAGGAAGGAATGTTTTGTTATGGATTCAGAACGATTGGTTATCGTGACAGCCGCGCGCTAAAGCTAAACACCATGGCGCGCCAACGCTCTGGACATAGAGGAGCGAAATGACATCGGGCGCTCAAGGCGTGCCCTTTTCAGCTTCCTACTCCATGAGCTTCACCTGCGCCGGCACATCGACGTCCATCTCACCCAGCGCGATCACTTCTTCGATGGTAAAGCCCGGCGCCACCGCCTCCAGCACGAAGCGTCCGTTCACGCGATGCAGCACCGCAAGGTCGGTCACCACCCAGTCCACGCAACGGCGTCCGGTCAATGGATAGGTGCAGCGACGGCGCAGCTTGGGTCGGTACTTGCTGTCGGTGTGTTCCATGACGATGATCAGCTCTGCATTGCCCGACACCAGGTCCATGGCGCCGCCGATGCCGCCACGCTTTGCCGTGGAAGTACTCCAGTTCGCAAGGTTGCCCTCTTCGTCTACCTCGTAGGCGCCCAGGATGACAGTGTCGATGTGCCCGCCGCGCGCCATCTCGAAGGAGGTGACGCTGTCGAAGAAAGAGGTACCCGCAATGATGGAGACGAACTCGCCGCCGGCGTTGAACACATAGGGGTCGACCGACTCGCCCGTGACGATGCCGCCATAGCCCAGCACTCCGTTCTCCGCATGCAGCCACACGCCGCGGCCGTCGAGGAAATTGGACACCTGGGTGGGCAGACCGGTGCCCAGGTTGACGTAGCTATTATCCCTCACAAGCTTCGCCGCATTGCGGCCTATGCCCGCGCGCGTCAGGGCGGTCTTGCCGTTGTAGCTGCGGGCGGTGTTCACCGGTCGCTTTCCCGTCATCTTGGGCAGGGTGCGGCTGATCTCGTGGGTGCTCCTGACGATGCGGGAGACAAAGATTCCCGGCAGGTCAATGGCCTCAGGCGGCAGTTCTCCGGTCTCGACGATCTCCTCCACCTCGACGATGGCTATGCGCGCCGCCTTGGCGAAGCTCAGATTGAAATTGCGCGTGGCACCCCGGAACTGCACATTTCCGGCGCGGTCGGCCCTGTAGCCGCTGAGCAGCGCGAAGTCCAGATGGATGGCGGTTTCAAGCACATGCGGCCTGCCGCCGAAGTAGCGCAACTCCTTGCCTTCGGCCAGAAGGGTATCGGCTCCGGTAGGGGAGTAAAAGGCCGGAATGCCAGCGCCGCCGGCCCGGCAACGCTCAACCAGAATACCCTGCGGCACCATCTCCACGTCCAGTGTCCCCTTGATGATCTGCTCTTCCGAGGCTGTCACCATGCCCGCCCGCGCCGAGAATGCCGCGATCAGCTTGCCGACCTGGCGGTTCTCCACCAGGATCTGCCCCTTTTCCCCGGCGCCACCCAGCGAGTTGCAGACCACAGTGAGGTTGCGGGTGCCCTTATCCTTGAGCGCGAGCAACAGGCTGTTGGGATAGCTGTGGCGCAGGCCGAAGCCGGAGAAGGCGATGACGGCGCCGTCGGCGATGTCGCTTACGGCCAGATCTGCAGATGAAACGAGCTTGTCCATGCTCACTGCTCCAGCTTGATTCCCGCCGACTTGATTACCTTGGCCATGTCGGACTTCTGTTCGTGCATGAAGGCGAGAAAGGCGGACGGGTCCAGCAGAAAGATCTCCAGCCCTGCTCCTTCGAGGCGGGCCCGCACGCTGGCCTGTCCGATGTGCCTGGCCACGGCGGAGTAGATGGATTGCACGATGGCGGGGGAGGTGCCAGCCGGCGCGAGCAGGCCATACCAGGTTCCGGCAACGAAATCGCGGATGCCCAGTTCCTCGAAAGTGGGCACGTCGGGCATGGATTGCGAGCGCGCCTTGGACGCCACGGCCAGCCCGCGCATGCGCCCGGCCTTGACGTGCGGCATGACAAGCGACACGCCGAGGAAGGCGCTGTCGACGTGCCCGCCCACCAGATCGGTTGCCGCCGGCGCACCGCCCTTGTACGGAACGTGTGTGAGCTTCACTCTGGCCTTGTCCTGGAAGATCTCGCCGGCGATGTGGGTGGAACCGCCGGAGCCGGCCGAGGCAATGGTGATGGCGCCAGCCTTGGCCTTGGCCAGGTCGATGAACTGCTGCAGGTTGCCCACCTTGAGGTTGGGCCCGGTCACCAGCACGTTGGGTGCGATGATGGTCATGACGATGGGGGCGAATTCCTTGATGCCATCGTAGGGCGGTTTGGCGCTCAGCGCCGGCACATTGATGTGGGCGCCGACCGCGCCCAGCAGCAGCGTGTAGCCGTCCGGCGCGGCACCGGCCACGAAGCTGGTGCCCAGTACGCCGTTCGCACCCGGCCGGGGTTCCACAAGGAAAGGCTGACCCAGGGCGGTGGAGGTGGCCGCTGCCAGTTCGCGCGCCAGCGTATCCACCGGGCCTCCCGGCGGATAGGGCACGATGATCCTCACCGGCTTCGTTGGATAGCTCTGGGCTGCCGATGCAAAGGACGCCAGCATGGACAACGCAAGAATCAGCTGCAGGATGCGCTTCATGATCGACTCGCTAAGGTTGTGACATCGGTGATGGTGGCGCCGGGCGGTGACCACATGCCGGCGGAGGTTCAGGGATCGAGCGTGATCGCGCCGGTTTTCTTCACCTGCAGCATCTCCGTCTTCTGCTCCAGCATGAAGGCCAGGAAGGCGGCCGGGTCGAGCAGGAAGAGCTCCGACCCCGAGGCCTCCAGGCGCGCCCGCACCTCGGGTTGCGGCAGGTGCTTTGCCACTGCCGAGTAGAGCGACTGCACGATCGCCGCCGGTGTTCCTGCAGGGGCAAGAACGCCGTACCACGAGCCCGAAATGAAGCCCGTCATGCCCAACTCCTCGAATGTCGGCACGTCGGGAAGCAACCGCGAACGTGTTTTTGCTGCCACGCCCAGAGCGCGCAGGCGCCCGGCCTTGACGTTCGGCATTACGGCGGAAAGATTGAGAAAGGCGCTGTCCACGTGTCCTCCGATCAGGTCGGTGACCACGGGCGCCGCACCCTTGTAAGGCACATGGGTCAGCTTGACCTTGGCCTTGGACTGGAAGATTTCGCCCGCGATGTGCGTGGGGCCGCCTGTTCCCGCCGCCGCCACGCTCAGCGGCCTGGTCTTGGCCAGTTCGATGAATTCCCTGACCGTCCCAACCTTCAGGTGCTGGCCCACCACCAGGATGTTCGAGGTGATGAGTGCCATGACCACGGGCGAGAATTCCTTGATGCCGTCGTAGGGCGGCTTGGTGCTGAGTACGGGAATGTTGATGTTGGCCCCCACCGCTCCTATCAGCAGTGTGTAGCCGTCCGGGGCAGCGTTTGCGACCAGACTGGTTCCCAGGGTGCCGCTGGCGCCCGGCCTGGATTCGACCAGGAAGGTTTGACCCAGCGCCGTGGACATGGCATTGGCCAGCTCGCGCGCCAGCGCATCCACCGGGCCGCCGGGCACATAGGGAACGATGATCCTCACGGGCTTGACGGGGTAGGTCTGAGCCCCGGCCGTGACGGATAGGAGCAAGGCCATGGCTAGGATGAGTTGCAGAGGCTTTCTCATTACATCTCCTGTGGGTCTGGGGCTTTCCCCTTGATGCTCATGCCTGGCCTCCCTCGGCCTCCATCTCGCGGCGCGACTTGATCTGGTTCTGGATGATGCTGTCCACGCTGCGCCCGTACTCCACTGCCACCGGCCAGTCCTTGAAATGGCTGGGGATCTGGTCCAGCGCCTTCTTGCACCAGTCGAGCGCGATGGGATCGAACTGCGCGATGTGCGCCGCCAGCGCCTTGGCCTCGTCGAGCAGGCGCTCGCGCGGGCAGGCGAAGTTGACCACGCCGGCGTCCACGGCCTCGGCCGCGGTCATGCTGCGCGCGGTCAGCACCGACCAGGCGGCGTGCTTGCGCAGCGTGCGCACCTGCAGCGAGGCGCCGGCGATGCCCGGATAGATGCCCCAGCTGATCTGCGGCGCGCCCACCTTGGCCTCGTCAGCCATGATGGCGAGGTCGCACACGTTCACCAGCGTCGCCCCCGCTCCCACCGCCACGCCGTTGACGGCGGCAATGAAGATGGCGGGATGGTTGCGGATGATGGTGCCCATGGTGTCGTACCACCTGTTGCGCACGTTGTCGCCGCGCACCTTGGCGCCCTTGCGCACCCAGTCGTTGCGCTCGCGCAGGTCCACCCCGCCGCAGAACGCGCGGCCGGTGCCAGTGATGACGATCACCGAGTGCACGCCGCGGCATTCCTCCAGACGCTGCTGCAGCTCGGCCACCATGGGCGAGCTGAGCGCGTTCAGCTTCTCCGGGCGATTGAAGGTGATGAGGGCATATTTGTCGAACTCCTCGAACTGGATCAGGCTCTCGGCCATCTGCTCTGGCATGTCGGCCTCCTGTTAGAACTTCTTCGGCATGAAGTTTTCCTTGCCGATCTGATTCTGGATTACCGAGGTGATGACGCGGCCGTACTCCAACGCCGAGGTCCAGTCCGAGACATGACCAGGGATGTCATCCAGCGCCTTCTTGCTCCAGTCTATGGTGACCGGATTGAATTTCGCGATGCCCTCGGCCACCGCGCGTACCTCCTCCATCAGGCGTGTTGCCGGAACGGCGCTGTTCACCAGGCCCCAGCGTGCCGCGGTGCGCGCGTCTACGCGCTTGCCGGTGAGTATCATCCAGGAGGCGTGCTTGCGCAGGATGCGCAACTGGGTGCTGGGCCCGGCGACGGTGGGATACGATGCCTTGCCTATCTCCGGCAAGGCGATGGAAGCGTCCTCGCTGGCGATTGCCAGGTCGCAGGCATTGATGATTGACACCCCTTCACCCGTGGCATCGCCATTGACCGCCGCGATGAACACCGCCGGGTGCTTGCGTATTGCCTCCACCATCTCGCTGAGTGCATGGCCCTGCCGCGAGTATTCGGGTGCACCGGCTCCGCCGGCCTCCTCTGCGTCCATGCCAGCGCAGAATGACGGACCGGCGCCGGTGAGGATCATGCAGGGATAGCGGCCCATGCATTCGCGCAGCACCTCATGGAAACGGGAACGCAGCGCCGAGTCGATGGCATTGTGCTGCCCGGGACGGTTCAGCGTGATGCAGCCGTAGCCGCCTTTGTCCTCCAGGATGACGAGTTGCTCAGACATGATAATTCTCCGTAAATAATCGGTGATCAGCTTTTCAGCCGGAGATGCGGTGCGCTGGCATCGACGCCGGCCTGATCAGCATGCCAGGACGTGCCGAGACTCAGAGCCTGTGCTG
>CAXNIK010000031.1:0-18259 GCA_964202115.1 Burkholderiales bacterium | reverse complement strand
CCAGCGTGTCGCCGCTCATGTTCTCACCTCGTGGTTGCGTGCTTGCATGGTTCTCCTCCTTGGTGTCGATGTCAGTTGATGCGATATTTTTTGATCATGTCCGGGTCGAGCTGCAGATCGAAGCCCGGCCCCTGCGGCACCTGGATGATGCCGTTCTTGAGCGGCGCGCGGTTGACGATGAGTTTGTCCCACACCGGGTCGCGCTCCGGGTCGGCGAAGCACTCGACGTAGCTGCCATTGGGGATGGCGGCCAGCATGTGCAGCGCGATCTGCGGCTCCTCGTGATGCGCCATCTTCACGTGATGCGCGGCGCACATCGCGGCGGCTCGGCGCCACTCGGTGATGCCGCCGCATTCGGAGGCATCGACGTTGACATAGTCCACCGCGCCCGCATCCAGCAGCCGGCGCACGCCGTGGCAGGTGATCTCCGACTGCCCGGCGTTGACCGGGATGCGCGTGGCCTGGCGCACCCGCGCCATCATGGCCGCATCGTCGTACCAGTGGCAGGGCTCCTCGAACCAGATGATGTCCAGGTGCTCGATGAGGCGCGAGAAGCGGATGGCATCGTCCACGTTCCAGCCGCGGTTGGCATCCACCACGATGATGAAGTCCTTGCCCGCGCCGTCGCGCGCGGCGGCGACGCGCTCGGCGTCTTTTTCCGGGGTGAGTCCACCCACCTTGACCTTGCAGCCGGCTATGCCGGCGTTCTTCAGCCATTGCATCTCGCGGGCAAGGTCGGCCAGGGTCTTGCCCTCCACGTAGTAGCCGCCGATGGAGATAATCGGGATGCTCGATCGATAGCCTCCGAGCAGCTTGTGCACGCTGACCCCGCAGGCCTTGCCCATGATGTCCCACAGCGCCGAGTCCACGCAGGCGATGGCCTCCATCACCAGTTTCCTGTCGCGCTTGCGGTTGGTGACCGGCTGCATCTTCTCCCACAGCCGCTCGATCTGCATCACCTCCTCGCCCATCACCAGCGGCAGCAGTTCCTTCTGGATGATGTCCACGATCTCCGCGCCGTCATCGCGGTTGTCGCCGTTGTACACCTCGCTTACCAGACCCTGGTCGGTGCGCATGCGGGTGATGATGGTGGAGCGGGTGAGCACGTTGTAGGTGCTGCCGCCGAAGTTCTTCGTGAGCGGCACTTCCAGCAGGATGTTCTCGATGCTTGTGATGCGCATGTTGTGTTCCTCCTCTGGTTCATATTCTCGCACTGATCGCCGATGCCGGCGGGCAGGCCGCAATCCGATATCGGAACAATCACGATGAAAGGCAAAGGGCGATATAGTCTGCGCCGCAGTCCGCAGCATGTCAGTCGTAGCGAACACTCTTGAGGAGGCGTTATGCGCAGGATGGCAACCGGCACAGCAATCTTTACTGCAACAGCACTGGGCATGTTCAGCCCATCGACATCCGCACAGGACTATCCCAGCAAGCCCATACGCATCGTGCTGTCGTTTGGCGCACCGGGCGGCGCGCCGGATGTGGCGGCGCGGCTGATTGCGCCCGAGCTGACCAAGGCCTGGGGTCAGCCGGTGCTGGTGGATCCACGCACCGGCGCCGGCGGCATCATCGGTGCCGAAGCCGTGGCCAAGGCCGCGCCGGATGGCTACACCTGGCTGATCAACAGCCCGGCGCATGTCATCAACCAGTCGCTATATGCCGGGAAGCTCCCCTACGATCCCATCGCCGACTTCGCGCCGGTGACGCAACTGGGCGACGTGCCCAATCTGCTCATCATCCATCCGTCCATACCGGCGCGGACGGTGAAGGAATTCATTGCCTATGCCAGGGCCAATCCGGGCAAGCTGAACTACGGCTCGGCCGGTACCGGCTCTTCGCAGCACCTGGCCGGAGAGCTGTTCGCCAAGATGGCCGGCGTGAAGATGACGCATGTGCCTTACAAAGGGGGAGCTGCTGTGGTCACCGATCTGCTCGGCGGCCAGTTGCAGCTCACCTTCGGTTCGTCCACTTCGCTGCCCAGCGTGCGTGCCGGCAAGCTGGTGGCGCTGGGCGTGACCACCCTGCGGCGTGATCCCAACATGCCCGACCTGCCCACAATCGCAGAAGCGGCATTGCCTGGCTACGAGGCGGCGGCCTGGTATGTGCTGCTGGGCCCGGCGAAGACGCCCCGGCCCATCGTGGACAAGCTTTACGGCGAGGTGCAGCGCATTTTCAGGATTCCGGACATTCGCGAGAAGCTGGCCTTCGTGACCATGCAGCCGGTGGTCTCCACACCCGACGAACTGGCCGCCTTCCTGAAGAGGGAGCTGGCCAAGTGGAGCGTGATCGTGAAGGAGTCGGGGGCGAAGGCGGAGGGGTGAGGGGCGCACCGCTCCACAGTGTGTCCGACCTCGAGCCTTTTCAGGGGCTGTAATAGCCCTGCCACTCGCCGACCTTGACCCGCGGGGCGCACAGGTTGGCGAATTCGCAAAGCAGCGGCCGGGTGTCGCGGGGATCGATGATCTCCTCCACGCCGAACTTCTCCGCCGTGCGAAACGGCGACTGCAGGGCCTCGAGTCGTTTGCGGATCTCCGCCAGCCGCTGCTCCGGATCGGCAGCACTAGCCAGTTCAGATCGGTAGGCGGCTTCCAGTCCGCCGGCGATGGGAATGGAGCCCCATTCTCCCGATGGCCAGGCGTAGCGCATGGTGTAGCGTCCGCTGGGGCGATGGGCCGCGCCGGCGATGCCATAGACCTTGCGCACGGCAATCGCGCACCAGGGGATGGTGCATCGCGTGATGGCCGCGATGGCACGCATGCCCAGCCGGATCGTGGACTCCTTTTCCGCTTCCAGTCCGATGGGGAATCCCGGCGTGTCGACCAGGTGCACCAGCGGCAGATGGAAGGTTTGGGCGAGGTTGACGAAGCGGATGACCTTCTCCGAGGCGAGCCGCGACCATGCCCCACCCATGTGAACCGGGTCCCCGGCCAGTATGGCCACCGACCAGCCGTCGAGGCGGGCGAATCCGGTGATCGCGGAGCGTCCCCACAGCCGGCCCATCTCGAAGAAACTGCCCTGGTCCACCACCGCTTCGATGATGGGGCGCATGGCATAGGCCCGGCGCCGCTCGCGGGGCACGATCGACAGCAGCTTCTCCTCGCGCCTTGCCGGATCGTCGCCGGTGCTGATCCGCGGTGGCAGTTCATCGACGGAGCCGGGCAGATAGGACAGGAACTGCCGGGTGCGCTGAAAGGCCTCGCCTTCGGTGGCGGCCTCATCGTCCACCGTGCCGTTGCGTGCATGGATGGCGGTTCCGCCAAGTTCCTCCTTGGTCAGCTTTTCTCCCAGGTGCGCAACCAGCGGCGGGCCGCCGGCAAAGATCTGCGAGGTGTGCCTGACCATCACGGAATAGTGCGATGCGCACACCCGCGCCGCGCCCAGTCCGGCCGTGGTGCCCAGTGCCAGGCTGACCACGGGAATCCTGGAGAGATTGCCGATCATGGCGTCCCATCGGCCGCCCGGAAGATGGGCATGCCCGTCCTTTTCCGAAGTCCTTACCGATCCACCAGTACCCTCCACCAGCTTGATCAGCGGTATCCCCAGGCTGGCCGCCATGTCGTCGACGTGCATGGCCTTTTCCTTGTTGCCGGCATCGGAGGCGCCGCCGCGCACCGTGAAATCATCGGCGTAGATGGCGACGGTCCGGCCGCCGATGGCGCCGCGTCCGATGATCTGGTTGGCCGGGGTGAACTCGATCTGCTGTCCGTTCTCATCGTAGCGGCTGGACCCTGTGATCGAGCCCACCTCGCGGAACGTTCCGGGGTCGAGCAGCTGGTGTATGCGTTCCCTGACCGTGAGCTTGCCGTGCTCGTGCTGGCGTTTGATTTTCTCCGGACCGCCCATCGCATGGGCGAGCGCCTTTCGTTTTGCGAGTTCATCGAGTTCAGGCTGCCAGTTCATGAGGACCTGCTTTCAGATATTGAATCGAATGGAGGAGGGCGGCGTGGTGCCGGATTGCCTGTGGAAGTCCAGCTTGCCGGCAACGGCATGTCCTGGCCGCTGCCTGCGCTGGCAGGACGGCCAGACCACCGGGCTTTCGGTCATTCCGGCTTGATCTTGTTTTCCGTCACCACCTTCTTCCACGCGGCGATCTCAGTGGAGATCAGGCGGGCGAGGACATCCGGTTGGCTGCCCACCAGTTCGTCGCCCTGGGAGGCGGCCTTGGCCAGGCCTTCCTTGGAAGTGGCGTAGGCGGCGAGCGGGCGGTTGAGCCTGGCCAGGATGTCCTTGGGCGTGCCTGCAGGTGCCGATAGTCCGACCCAGACCAGGCAGTCCACTCCGTTGATACCCATTTCCCCCACCGTGGGCAGATCGGGCATGAAGGACGAACGCTGCGTGGTCAACTGGGCGATGGGACGCACTTTTCCGCCTTTAACGAAGGGGAGGGAGGCATATACCGTCATCGGGCTGGCTTCGACCCGGCCTGCTACCAGATCGATGAAGTTCGCTGCGTTGCCTTTGTAATGAATAAAGGTGAGTTGCGTTCCGGTGGCACTGGCCAGCAGCGCGCCGAACAGATGGAAGGAACTGCCAACGCCATTGGTGCCCATGTTGATCTTCCCGGGGTTCGCCTTGGCATAGGCCAGAAAGTCGGGAAAGGTCTTGATCGTGGACGAAGGCGTCACAACCAGCAGCACGCTGCGCTTGGTGAACAGCGAAATGGGTTCGAAACCCTTGATAGGGTCGTAGGGAATCCGCTCCTCAAAGGCCGGTAGCGTGGTGAACGAGGTGCTCAGCTGCGCCAGGGTATAACCATCGGGGTTGGACTTGGCCACATAGCTGTAGCCGATGAGTCCGCCAGCGCCGGCCTTGAAGTCCACAACGAAGGGCTTGCCCAGGGTCTCGGTAAATATCTGGGAAATCTCTCGGGCGCTGAACTCGGAAGTGGTACCCGGTGCGGAGGCCACGATGATGTTGACCGGTTTTGTCGGGTAGTTGCTGGCCGGTGCCTGGGCCAGGGACACGCCTGTACACAGCAGGGTTGCCGCGATACCGACTGCAGTTGCGAAATTACGCATGTTCTTTTCCTCCTGAGTGTTTTTTCGGGCAATGCGCGCCAATCGGTAGCTTCTGTCACTCCGGCTTGATCTTGTTTTCTGCCACCACCTTCTTCCAGGCGGCGATCTCAGCGGAGATCAGGCGGGCGAGGACATCCGGCTGGCTGCCCACCAATTCGTCGCCCTGAGAGGCGGCCCTGGCCTGACCTTCCTTGGAGGCGGCGTAGGCGGCGAGCGGGCGGTTGAGCCTTGCCAGGATGTCCTTGGGCGTGCCTGCGGGTGCCGCCAGTCCGATCCAGGTGAGGCAGTCCACCCCGTTGACGCCCATTTCCGCGACGGTGGGCAGATCGGGCATGAAGGGTGAGCGTTGGCTGGCCAGCAGCGCGATGGGCCGCACTTTCCCGGCCTTCACGAAGGGCAGGGAGGCGTACACCGTCATCGGGCTGGCTTCGATCCGGCCTGCCACCAGATCGATGAAGTTCGCTGCATTGCCTTTGTAATGGACAAAGGTGAGCTGCGTTCCGGTGGCGCTGGCCAGCAGCGAGCCGAACAAGTGGAAGGTGCTGCCAACGCCACTGGTACCCATGTTGATCTTGCCGGGGTTGGCCCTGGCGTAGGCCAGGAAGTCGGGAAAGGTCTTGATCGTGGACGAGGGCGTCACCACCAGCAGCACGCTGCGCTTGGTGAACAGCGAAATGGGATCGAAACCCTTGATCGGATCGTAGGGAAGCCGATCCTCGAAGGCCGGCAGCGTGGTGAACGAGCCACCCAGCACCAGCAAGGTATAACCATCGGGGCTGGATTTGGCCACATAGGTATGGCCGATGAGCCCGCCCGCCCCGGCCTTGAAGTCCACCAGGAAGGGCCTGCCCAGGGACTCGGTATAGATCTGGGAAATCTCCCGGGCGCTGAACTCGGTGGTTGTTCCCGGCGGGAAGGGTGCGATGAGGGTGACCGGTTTGGTCGGGTAGTTGCCGGCCGGCGACTGGGCATGGGATGCGCCTGCGCACAGCAGTGTGGCCGCGAAGCCGATGGCGATTGCAGAACTGCGCATGTTCTTCTCCTCCTGAGTATTTTTTCCGGCAATGGGTGCGGTTCCCCGGCCGGCGAAGCCTATTGTGCTTCAGCTGCCGATTTCAGGTTCACCAGCCCCGCCTCGAAGTCCGGCCCGACCATCTTTTCCATGTTGAAAAAGAGGCCCATGAGCTTGGACATGAAAGGGCTGGGGCCGTACATGGCCCAGGTGACCTGGGTGCTCTCGCCTTGCTGCGCCAGGGTGAATTCGGCGGTGTTGTGCGCCTCGAAGGGCTTGAGGAAGTCCAGCCTGATGACGATCTTCGCAGGCGCCGAGTCGGTGATCTCCATGCGGCCCAGGCCCACATTCTTGTTGCCGTCCCAGTCATAAACGGTGCCCTTGCCCTTCGGCGTGCCGCTGTAGGTGCGCTTCATGGCCGGGTCCTTGTTCTCCCAGGGCGACCACGAGGGCCAGTTGTGGAAATCGTCGATGAGTGCGTGGACCTTTTCCGCTGGTGCCTTGATGCTGATCGAGCGCTCCAGGCGGAAGCTGTCGGGCCGGGTGGCGGCGTAGATGAGCAGGCCGGCGATGGCGGCGGCGATGATAAGTGCGATGGCGAGCATGTGAAACCTCCCTGTTAGCGGCTATTTCTTGCGCCGGTAGTGCGAAGTCATGAACTTGTTCCAGCTTCCGTCGGGCATCTGCGAGCTGAGCACGCGGTGGTCCTGGCTTCGGCGGAGGGCGATGTGTTCTCCGCGGCCTTCCCGCGGTGTTCAGAACTGGCCGGCAGCAGCACGGCGCTCATGACCGCTGCCACGCCGGCAAACAGCGCCCCGCCGACGAAGGCAAGTTGATAGCCGCCGTTGAGGGCGGCGATCTGGGCTGTGCCCGCGGCCAGCAGCGCGTCGCTGCGCGCATCGGCCATGGCTGCCAGCGCCGCCAGGCCCAGCGCCCCGCCCATCATGAAGGCGGTGTTGACGATCCCTGAGGCAAGCCCGGAGTCCTCGGGCTTCACCTCGCTCATGGCGGCGAGCAGGATGGGATTGAGCGCGATGCCCGCGCCAAAGCCCATGAACAGCATGCCGGGCAGGACGTCTATCATGAAGTCACCGCCCAGCGGCGCGCGCGCGAAGAGTGCAAGTGCAATGGCCTCCATGGCCAGGCCCGCGGCCAGCGGCGCGCGGATGCCAAAGCGCAACACCAGCTTCGCCGACAGGCCCAGCGAGCAGGCGGCCATGATGAGGTTGGTGGGCAGGAAGGCGAGGCCGATCTCCAGCGGCGTGTAGCCCAGCACCCGTTGCAGGTACAGCGCGCAGATAAAGAACCAGGCGAACATGGCTGCGGCCCACAGGCCGCCGGCAATGCCGGCGACGTTGAGGCTGCGCACGCGGAAGAACGACAGGGGCATGAGCGGGGAGCGCACCCGTGCCTGGATGAAGAGGAATGCGGCGAACAGCAGGCTCGCGGCGCCCAGCAGCACCAGCGTCTGTATTGATGCCCAGCCGGTGGCGTTGCCATTGACGATGGCGTACACCGCCAGCATCAGCGACAGTGTGACGGTGATGGCGCCGCCGACGTCCAGCGGGCCTTGCTGATTCCGGCCACGGTCGCGAGGCAGCAGCGCGAGGCACAGCACATAGAGCGCCATGCCGATGGGGATGTTGACCAGGAATACCCAGTGCCAGCCCAGCGAATCGGTGAGCAGGCCGCCCAGCAGCACGCCCAGGCTGCCGCCGCCGGCGCAGACAAAACCGTAGACGCCCATGGCGCGGGCGCGCTCGCCGGGCTCGGTAAAGAGCATCATGATCAGCGACAGCGACACCGCGTCCACCACCGCGCCGCCCACGCCCTGCGCCGCCCGCGCCGCGATCAGCAGGCCCTGGGTATTGGCCACACCGCAGGCCAGCGAAGCCAGGGTGAACAGCGCCAGGCCTGCAAGGAAGATAAATCGATGACCATAAATATCCCCGAGACGCCCTACCAGCAACAGGAAACCACCGAAAGTGAGCATATAGGCATTCACCACCCAGACCAGCGAGGTCTCGCTGAAATGCAGATCGGTCTGGATGGAGGGCAGGGCGACATTCACGATGGTGGTATCGAGCACGATCATCAGCGTGCCGGTGCACAGAATCCAGAATGCAAGCCAGCGCCTGCGACCTTCGATCTGCATCGTTATTTTTTCTTCGCCAGCTCAGCGGTCCGGGCAAGCTGGCTTTTCTCCTGCTCGCGCAGCTCGGTGCTGGGCATGACGCCGGCTTCGGTGTCCGCATTGGCTTTGACGATGACCATGAAGCGCATGTTGTGTTTCCTTGAATGTCGGGTTGGTGGCTGCTCTGTCTTGTAGTCGATTCGTGTTGCGGGAATTCGACAGGGCTGCAAAAAATTTCTTACGCGGTCTTGATGCGGGATATGGCATTCAGCTCCCGGACCGGCCCTACCTCGATGCTGCCCACCCGCGCCGGCGTAATCTTGGCGGCGATCTGTATGGCCTCGTTGAGGTCCTTGCGTCGACAAGGTAGAAGCCGGCCAGTTGCTCCTTGGTTTCGGCGAAGGTGGAACCCAAATACTTTGGTCGGAGTGGCCAGGATTTAATTTACTTACGCAACCCTGAGAACCAACCTTTTCCCACACGCCTTTACATATTTGCGCAAAGTCGCGACAGAGGGTGAGTGCTTTCCTGTTGCCAGGGCGCGCTCAAGGCGAGCCACTGCGGGCGCCTGAGTGCCCATGCGTTCAGCCACTTGCGCCTGAGTAAGTCCGGCCGACTGCCGTGCCTTGAGCAAGGCGTCGAGCAATGCGCCTTCCTTGCGCTCGATCGTTTCGACTTCGGCACGAACACCGGGACGTCGCATGAGTTTTTTGACAAGTTGATCATGGGTTTGCATGTTTGATTTCCTTCAAGGTTCTCCAAGATTGGGTCCCAGGGCGGCCATTCGTCTCGTGAGCACGATGTACCGTGCAGCCAGCGTATCGGGAAGAGCCAGGATTTGCTCCTGCACCGATTCGCTGTAGTAGGCGGATGACACGGCTTTCGGCAGTCTGCATACTTCTCACCACGACGTTGGACCTCGGCAAATCCCCGTCTGCGGGCATATCATCGCCCCAATGATTCCTGGAGGTTCACATGTCCGCTCAGTTTGAAATGATCGAGGCCCAGGCACTGTCTCTCACGCCTGAAGAGCGTGCGCAACTCGCTGACCGTTTAATCACGAGCCTTTTTGACGGCCAGGACATTGAAGATGCGTGGGCAGTCGAGGTGGAACGTCGTACAAGGACATTGAAAGCGGACGGGCCAAGCTCATTCCGGCATCGGAGGCATTGGCGCGCGCGCGCGCCGCGATCAAATGATTCCCTCGGTCAGCCCCGAGGCCGACCACGAGTTAACCGAAGGGGCCGTCTTCTATGCCCGGGAGGGCGGCAGGGAACTCGGTCTTGCCTTTATCGCCGAGTTTGAGCGATCGCTCAACTTGCTTTGTCAGGCAAATGGCGTCAGCAATGGAATGGCCTGCCTTCCATGCTGCCGGTAGATGGCGAAATCGCTATCCAGTGTCATGACTTGCGAACCGGGCTTCAATTCAGCCATGCGCACCAGGCACGCATCCGCCAGAGACATCGGCAGATCGGCGTATCGCTGCATTAATTGCTGCACCCGCTTGTGCTCTCTGGCCAGTTCGAAGTCGAGACGGAGCAATTCACGCGAGAGCAGCTTGAAAATGGAATCGCTGCTGCTGTGATACCGCTTGAGCAGGAAACACGCTTCGGTCAGCACCGGTTCGCAGGTGACCAGGGCGCCTTCGACCGAGGCAAGCGTCGCCACGGTCCACTTGTGCTGCCTGTCATTTCGATCGAGCATCGCCACCAGTGGCCCGGTGTCGACCAGGGTGACTGACGTCACTTGCCGAAATCCTTCATGTATTTCGGATTGGTCGAAAGGTCGCCCGGCCCGCTGTATTTGCCGATCAAATCACCGGCCAGGTCCAGAAAGCTCGTTTTCTTGCCCGTTGTCGATGCGCCAGCCAGATGCTTCTCCAGAGCCTCCCGCACCAGTGCACTCTTGGCAATACGACGCCTGGCCACTTCGTGCTCAATGCGGCGTTCGAGCTGCTCGGGAATCTTTAAGGACAGTGTTTTCATGGCAACCTGCTGGTATTACGATGTTGACAAGTATAGCTTACTTTGTTGAAAGGTCGGAAAAGTGACCGCCATTTTCAGCCGGCCAGGTTCTTTCTGCGTTCTACACAAAATTGCCCTGCAGTTCAGTTTGACCCAGCCTCCCGCCCTCGAATGCCGCTCACTCCGGTTTGATGTTCTTGTCCCGGATCACCTTGCCCCATATTACGGTCTCTTCCTTGAGCCTGGCCAGCGCCTCCTCGGGCGTGCTGCCCACGAGTTCCACGCCCTGGACGCCAAAGCTGCTGACGACGTCGGGCATGCGCAGGATCTTGACGACGCCGCTGTTGAGCTGCGCGACCAGGGGCCTGGGCGTTGCCGCAGTCACGGCGATGTTCCACCATCCCGAAGCTTCGTATTGCGCACAGCACGATTCGGCAACGGTCGGCAGGTCGGGGGCCGCGGCCAGGCGCTTCTTGCTCGACACTGCGAGTGCTCTCAGCTTGCCGTTCTTGACATGCTGTCCGACTGCCGTAATGGTCGCAAGAGTCAGGTTAATCTGGCCGCTCAGCACATCGACGATGGCCGGTGCGGCGCCCTTGTAGGGGATGTGTGTGAGTTCAATGCCCGCCACGGCACTCAGCAGTTCCGTGGCGAGATGAGAGCCCCCACCCGTGCCGGAGGACCCATAGGTCAACTGGCCGGGCCTGGACTTGGCCAGGGCGATGAATTCCTTCATGGTCTTTGCCGGCAGTGCCGGGTTGACCACCACCACGAAAGGCGCGGTACCCACCAGCGTGACGTGCGCCAGGTCGGTCAGCGCGTCGTAGGGCAGCTTCTCGAAAAACGCAGGGTTGATGGCGTGCGCAACCGATACCAGCAGGAGCGTGTACCCGTCCGGCGCACTGCGCACCACCAGTTCGGTGCCAACGATGGTGCCGCCGCCGGCACGGTTTTCGGTGATCAACGCCTGGCCGAACACCTCCGGGAACTTCTGGCCGATGGCGCGGGCCACGTAATCACTGATCGCCCCCGGCGCAAACGGGATGATGATGCGCACCGGCCTGGCCGGATATGACTGGGCCAGGACAGAGCAGCTCAACAGCATCGACAACAGCAACAGGCATGCTCTGTACATAGTGCCTCCTTTGAGGATTGAATTAATTTCAACAGCCCCTAGAGTAGGGGGTCAAGGGGGACTGTGTCCCCCTTTTGAAACACCCTGCTAAAGCGCCAGCGCTTCGCGCACCACGCTGCTGTCTATGAGTTTCGCCAGGGTTGCGCGATCGCGCGGCGCGCGTTTCTGCACTCCAGCCAGCCACGGCTCCTGCCGGGTGAAAATATCCAGCGTATCCGCTGCCAGAGTGCCCGGGTAGTTGAAGCGCGGCCATGCGCCGCTGACGGTGTCGATATCGAGCTTCGCCGTCTGCGCGACGAGCTTGCAGCCGGATTGTGGATCGTCTTTCAGGTGTTTGGCGGCGGTGATCAAAGCGCGGACGAAAGCGACGATGCGCGCACGCATCGCCGGATTGTCCAGATTGGCCTGCGTGGTGGAAAGACTGAATTTCTCGGTATACGCCGCGGGATCGTAAAACTCGATGGCATCGGCGCCCAACGCGACTTTCGCTCGCTGCGGTTGCGGCTCCCACAGCGCGACGGCATCGATCTCGCCCTTGCGCAAGGCATCGGGCACGAGGGTCAGCGGCTTGTCGGTATTCGCCATGAACGGCACGCTCGTCACCTCCGCGGACGTCAGGCCAGCGGAACGCAGCATGCAGTCGAGAAAATACGCGGCCGACGAATCGAGCTGGGTGGCGATGCGCTTGCCGCGAAGGTCGGCCAGCGTTGCGATGCCCGCCGAGCGGCGTGCGACGATGCGGTAGGGGCATTCGGCGACGGTGAAGATGACGCGCAGGTCGGGGCCGGCGGCGGAGCCGAGCAGGGTCTGCGTTTCGGAGTTCGTCGCGATGTCTGCCTGGCCGACGGAGGTGAGGCTGGCCAGATCGCTCGCCTTGCCCCACAGCGCCATGACGCTTCCGTGCTCGACCAGCGTCTTGCCGGCGTAGATGTCTTTGGTGGCGAGCAGCACCGGGGCCATTTCCAGCAGTGAAATATTTCCATAGACGCGCAGCGTGTCGGTGGGATTTTCGTTCGAGGGGTTCATGCAGACACCATGATGGTCAAAGGCGGCGACTTTACACGCTTCGGCCGGTTCGGGTTGCGCAGCCGGCTCGCATGCCGTTAAGCTGACAAAGCCATCAATCCATCAATTGCGCCACGCGACCGTCTTCAAAGGAACTCCATGACCTCCCATCTTTTCTCCCCCATCAAACTTCGCTCCGTATCACTGATGAACCGCATCGTGGTTCCTCCCATGGCGCAATACATGGCCGACGAGCATGGGAATGCCGGTGACTGGCATGTGATGCATCTCGGAACGATGGCGGCCTCCGGGGCGGGGTTGCTCATCACCGAAGCCACTGCGATCGATCCGATCGGCAGAAACGCCAACCATTACCTCGGCATCTATTCCGATGAAAACGAGGCCGCGCTCAAGCGGGTCATTGCTTTCTGCAAGAGCATCTCACCCATCAAGATGGGCATCCAGTTGCATCACTCCGGGCGCAAGGGATCGGTTGGCAAGCCCTGGGAGGGGCGGGGAGAGCTCAAACTGGGTGAAGGCGGATGGCGGGTCGTCAGCGCTTCCGACAATCCCTTCCCGGGACATACCAATCCCATCGATGTGCCCGATGAGCAGGGCCTTGAGCATCTGAAGAGCCTGTATGTCCGTGCAGCACAACGCGCAGCCCGGGCCGGTTTTGACGTGATCGAAATCCACTTTGCCCACGGCTATCTGCTGAACTCTTTCTTGTCACCGCTCGGCAACATGAGAAAGGACCGCTATGGCGGCGACGCCGAGGGAAGAATGCGCTTTCCGCTCGAGGTGTACCGGGCGGTGCGGGCGGTATGGCCGGCGGAATTGCCCATCGGGGTGAGGATTTCAGCCGTCGACTGGATCGAAGGGGGCTGGACGATCGAGGACAGCATCGCACTGGCCCGCGTCCTGAAGTCGCTGGATTGCGATTATGTCGCGGCCTCGAGCGGCGGCATCCGTCCAGAGCAGAAAATCGAGATCAAGCCGGGCTACCAGGTGCCTTTCGCCGAGGCGATCCGCCGCGAAACCGGCATGACCACCATGGCGCTCGGCCTGCTTCACGACCCGCAACTGGCCGAGTCTGTTCTTGCCGAGGGCAAGGCGGACATGATCGGCATTGCCCGGGGCATGCTCGCCGATCCCCGGTGGCCGTGGCGTGCAGCCCTGGCGCTGGGTGAACCGCTCAAGCTCCCCGGCCCCTTCCTCAATGCCCGGAAAGTCCTTCCTCCCGCACGCGAACCGGAAAAGAAGCTTTGAATGACTAGGCGCTGGCACGCAAGGATGAGTCTTTTCCAACTGCCGAAGAAGTAGCGCGCAACACCCGGCGATTCAGGCAAAGAATGCGAACAGGCGCGCCTCTATGCTCTCCCGCGGTGGCGCATCCGCCGGCGTGTTTGGATCCTCGAACGAGGTGTGCGGCGTGAAACGGGCGCGCCCGTCCTGCAGTGAGTCGTAGACCTTGAAAACGATGGCCTCCTCAGGCGTCATCTGTGGAAACTGGTACCACTCATGCGCCGGGTTGTGGCGCAGGCGATAGGTTTCGCCGACGCGATGCGGGTAGCGGCGCTCCGCGCCGATCATGTCGGCGGGGGAAATGCTGCGCGCATCGGCAATCGCCAGCGGATGGCGTGAAATCGTCTTGAGGGGCCGCCATACCTGGATGATGGCAAAGCGTCTTTGCAGCAGTGCTTCGGCTTCATCGGGCAGCAATTCGCGCACACGCCGCGGTGCCGAGGCCTCGGTGTAGTCGTTGTGCACGTAGAACACCGGTTCGCGCAGGAGTTTCTCCTCGCGCACCGCCTGGTCGCCGTGGCGGATGGTGTGGTCGAACATGAAAGCGCGCTGCGCGCCGGACACCTGGCATACCAGGCGCTCCATCTCCGGGTAGTACAGGCGTTGCAGTTCTTCCTTGTCGGAAACATTCACGAGCGCGGTGTGATGCCGCACCAGGCAAAAGCCCATTGTTTCGAGGGTGTCGAGGGTGTCGAGGCTGATCTGACCCGCCAGCGGCCGCGCGTCGCGGATGCGCATCAGCTGCCTGTCGGGCATGCCGGTGGAGCGTCCGTGAATATTGGCCGGGCCGAAGGTTTCGTTGACCGGCACGGTGCCGTCATCGAGGTGGTAGTTGAGCACCGCGCTGATGCTGTGATCCTGGTCAAGCACGGCTGCGTTCATGGCCATTCTCCAAAAAACGTTGCTGTCTCCAGGCCTGCCCCGCCTTACTGGCACTTCTCGGTCCAGGGTTGCAAGTCTATCTCCCGAATACCTGGGGTCAGAGTGCCAGAATTGAATTGACTGTCGCAACCCTGGGAAAAAATCAGAATCATATATCGTAATATATTGCGACTAATCGCGATTAAAATCATTAATTCGCTATTTGTTACGACTTGACTAATTAAAATTATTGATATATATATCGTAATAATTGACGATATATATCAATTTAACGCACATATTCGCAATATATTACGACTATGAAAATCACCGGTCTACTCACAGATGACGCCGTCCTGGCCGAATTGGGCGCACGGATTGCCGGTCGTCGGGTTGAGCTGCAGTTGACCCAGGCGGCTGTGGCCGAACAGGCGGGGATCGCCAAGCGCACCCTCGAACGCATGGAGGCGGGGCAGACATCGCAACTGGCCACGCTGGTTCGTGTGCTGCGGGTGCTGGACGCCGCATCAGGGCTGGATAGCCTGATTCCGGAGTCCGGGCCCAGACCTATGGATTTGTTGAAGCGAAAGGGCAAGGTTCGGCAACGGGCTTCGGGTCAGCGTCCCGCCAAGGCGGCCGGCAAATCGTGGAGCTGGGATGAGAAGCCCTGAGCACGCTTGCGAGACGTCATGAGCTCGCTTGCAGAAGTCAGGCTGTGGGGTAGAACCATCGGCGCTGTTTCGCTACGGGATGGTGAGGAAGTCGCCAGCTTTGAATACGATGCGGCATTCGCGCAAAGCGGCATTCAAGTCGCGCCGATGGTGATGCCACTGTCCCGGCGCGTGTACCGCTTCCCCGAGCTTTCCCGCCCGACTTTTCTCGGCCTGCCCGGGCTGCTGGCCGACTCGTTGCCCGACAAATTCGGCAACGCGCTGATTGATGCCTGGCTCGCATCGCAGGGGCGGCAACCGGATTCCTTCAACGCCGTCGAGCGGCTTTGCTATACCGGTGAACGCGGCATGGGTGCCCTGGAATTCGCCCCCGCCACCGGCCCCAGGGCAAGACAGACAGCGCACATTGAGGTCGGCAAACTGGTTGAGCTTGCCTCGGAAATATTGACCCACCGGAATAACCTGCAGGCTTCTTTTACGGCTGAAGGCAGGGAAGATGCGCTGAGGGATATTCTGCGCGTGGGTACATCTGCCGGTGGCGCGAGGGCGAAGGCGGTCGTCGCATGGAACCCGAAAACCAACGAAGTGCGCTCAGGCCAGGTCAAGGCCGGCAAGGGATTTGAGTACTGGCTGCTGAAATTCGACGGCGTCAGCGGCAACAAGGACAAGGAACTGGAAGACCCCAAGGGCTACGGGGTGATCGAGTATGCCTATTACCTGATGGCGCTTGACTGTGGCATTGATATCAGTGACTGCCGGCTGTTCAAGGAGAACGGCCAGTCGCATTTCATGACCCGCCGCTTTGATCGCCTTGCTGACGGCGAAAAACTTCACATGCAGTCGCTCTGCGCCCTGGCACACTACGACTTCAACATGGCAGGCGCCTATAGCTACGAGCAGGCGTTGCTGGTGATGCGGCAACTGCATTTGCCCATGCAGGCAATCGAGCAGCTGTTCCGGCGCATGGTATTCAACATCGTGGCCCGCAATCAGGATGACCACGTCAAGAATATTGCCTTCCTGATGAATAAATCCGGCGAGTGGTCGCTATCGCCCGCCTTTGACATGACCTACAGCTTCAATCCCACGGGCGCGTGGACGGCAAGCCATCAGATGACGATGAATGGAAAGCGCGACAATTTCACTATGGAGGACTTCAACGCCTGCGCAAAGACGGCTTCCATGAAACGGGGGCGCGCCGCAAAAATCGTTGCCGATGTGCAGGCTACGGTATCGGATTGGAAATCGTTTGCAGAAAAGACCGGCGTGCCTGATGGTGTGCGCGAAAAAATCCAGCGCGCGCTGAATCTGCAACCTTATTCATGAAGCAAGGCGAGCACAAAACCGCCCAGGCCCGGATCCTCGAATACTTCGCACCGTGGCCGGCTTAGAGCAGCACAAGATGTTCCGGTGTTGTGCCCGCCACCGCAGGCAGGGCCACGCCGCGATCGAGCGTGACGAGGCGTCCGCCCCTTCGCACCGCGAGCGCGAGCAGATAGGCATCGGTGACCTGGCGCGAACCGAGTATGGAATTCCAGTTCATTGCGCCCGGTTCGAGCAAAGACAGATCATCGGGCCAGAACGCATGCTGCGGATGGGCAGCGGCCCGGGCGAGTTGCGCAGCGACCTGCCCGGCGGCAAGCGCCTGTGGATAGGCGGCGTTCGACATCACGCGAATGCAGCCCGCCTGGGTGAGTGGGCAGGAGGCCCAGCCGTGCGCGCCGTTCGCTTGTAGCCAGGCGGTGGCGGGTGCGTGATGGACATGGCTGGTATCGAGGAGCGCGATCAACACGTTCACGTCAAACAACGCGCGCGGCGCCCCGCCGGTGCCTGACTGGCTCAAATGCCTTCTTCGTCGCGCAGGCGGTTCACCAGTTCATTGGTGACAAGCGGACACGGGGTCATTGCGCCGCGCCCCGCAAAGGGCTGGAAACCGTAGACAACCGGCGGTTCGGCTGTCCTCCTCCCGTCTACCTGCGCGGGCGGCGCCGTGCGCAGCAGCGCCTGCCGCGTCAGATCCGAGATCACCCGGCCCGCGCTTTTGCCGCTGCGGCGGGCGATGTCCTTGGCGGCATCGAGAATATCGGCGTCGATATCGAGTGTGGTACGCATGAGCCAGATCATAACATCATCGCATCACGGCATCAAAATTCGGAAAAAGCCCGGACATCCAGCGGGACGCCAGGAAGGGTCCGGTATTCCTCCGGCAACGCCCGCCGTCCGGCTTACTCCGGCGGTATGCCCGCATCGCGTATGGCCTTGGCCCACTTGGCCGTTTCGATCTTGGAGCGTTGGGCCAGCGCTTCCGGCGTGCCGGGCGAGGTCTCGAAGCCGATGGCGGAGAATTTCTCCAGCAGCTCCTTGTCGCCGGCCGCGGCATTGGCGGCGCGGTTGAGCCGGCCGATGATGTCATTGGAGGTGCCGGCCGGAGCGAACAGGGCGAAGTAGGCGATCAGCTCGTAGTCCTTGAGGCCCAGGGCTTCGTTCACGGTGGGCAGGTCGGGAACGGCCTTGGAGCGCTGGGTGGAGGTCACCGCCAGGCCGCGGATCTTGCCCGCACGCACCTGCGGCAGCATCACAGCGAAGTCGGCGGTGAACAGGTTCACCTGGCCGCCGATGAGATCGGTCATGGCCGCCGGGCCGGACTTGTAGGGCACGTGGAGCATCTGTATGCCGGCCATGCTGGCGAGCATCTCGGTGGACACGCGCTGCGAGGTGCTGGCCGTGGCGAAGGTGAGCTGGCCGGGCTTGGACTTGGCAAGCGCAACCAGTTCGCGCAGGTTCCTCGCCGGTACCTCGTTGTTGACGGCGACGATGAGCGGCACCGAGCCGAGGAAGGCCACCGGCGCAAAGGCGGTGTCCTGGTCGTAGGGCAGCTGTTTCATCAGGCTTTTCAGCGCGGCGTTGGTGCTGTTGGTGCCGATGAGGATGGTGTAGCCGTCAGGGGCGGCCTTGGCCACGGCATCGGCACCCAGCATGCCGTTGACGCCGGGCTTGTTGTCGATGAGGAAGGGCTGGCCCAGGGTCTTGGACATCTCCTGGGTGAAGGCGCGGCCGATCAGGTCGGTGGCGCTGCCCGCAGCGAAGGGCACGACGGCGCGAACGGGCTTGGCTGGATAGGCCTGTGCACCGGCGTGGCCGGGGATCAGCC
>CAXNIK010000030.1:0-19030 GCA_964202115.1 Burkholderiales bacterium | reverse complement strand
CTGGTGCCCGATGTGGGGGGGAGCTGGCTGCTGCCGCGCGCCCTGGGCGATGCGCGCGCCACCGGCATGATGCTGCTGGGCGAGCGCCTGCCGGCGGACAAGGCCGCCGAATGGGGTCTGATCTGGAAATGCGTGGAGGACGATCAGCTCATGGCCGAGGGAGATGCCCTGCTGACGAAGTTTGCCGGCGGTGCGACCATGGCCTACAGCCGCATCAAGCAACTGCTGCGCGCAGCCCCGCAGAACACCCTGCCGTCGCAGATCCAGCTGGAAAACGAATTCCAGGCGGTGCTGCGCAACACCGAGGATGTGCAGGAGGCGCGCAAGGCTTTCGCTGAAAAGCGGCCGCCGGTGTTCAAGGGCTGCTGAGTAGCGCTGCCGGCGTGGCGCCGGACAGCGCTTCCTTGCTGCTTCAGGAACTCTTTAGCCAGCACGCCGCCATCCAGTCAGGCGGCGTCACGGACAGCGATTTCGCGGTTTCGGCGTAGCGTTGGTCGAGGAAGGCCGCGGTCCAGAACAACTCCGCTGCGCTGCGCCTTTCCCAGGTGCCGGCAAAACCCTTCACGCCGGCGGCACGCCGCTCGGTGTCGAAGCGCACCGTCGAGCGCTGGAATTCCTGGTGTTGTTTTTCACCGCGGGCATAGGGCAGCAGCCAGTCCAGCGCCCGTGCGAGCGAACTGCCGCTGCGGCTTTGCAGGTCCAGCCAATCTTGCCCACGCAGCCTTGCCGCCAGGGCGGCACGCGCCAGCGGCTCCAGATCGTAGGTGACGTAATGCAGCGCATCGCGCTGGTGGAAGTCCTCCACTGAACCGTCGACGCGGATATTGTCTGCGAGCTGCGCAAGGTAGAGGCGGCGGGCATGGACAAACAGGCTCTCGTCGTTCAGCGCGACGGCAGCCAGCGTGACGATCTTTACCCGGTGGCTTTGCCAGTTGTTGGTCCAGGTGCTCCTTCTTTCCCCGCGGCCGCGGTCCATGCGCTCCACGTAGCCCGATGCCATGGCGCGCAGAAAGTCCTCTGCAGCCTGGCGGGTCGGTGCGGGCAGCGCCTCGCCTGCCAGGGCGTAGGCATCGGCCACGGCCTCAAAATGGGTTTCATCGATGGGGCTGAAACTCGGCCGGTACACCTTCGTCCAGGCGTCCAGGTAGCGCGACAGGGCCTGCGCATAGCGCTGGTCGCCACTCAGCTTCCACGCCAGGGCGAAGGCGCGCATCTGCGGCAGGTCGCGCCGGGCGATCAGGCTTTGCTCGCGTATGCCCTGGCCGGGCAGCGTGCCCTCGGTGTGCACCACCGGCATGGGACGCGGATCATCGCCCAGGCGCTTGTCGGCCTCGCGCAGCACAGTGTTGCGCGCCGTAGCGGCGGCGGCGGCAGTCGCGGGACACCAGTCGGCGACCGGCGGTGCGGCGGCGGCGGCGGGCATGGCGAATGCCAGCGCCGCGCACGACAGCAGCACAGACTCAGGCAGTCGAATCATGCGGTTTGCGCATCCCGTTGCATGGATGCGATTTAGACCCAAGATTGGGTCTTGTGCCGTCAGGTTCCAGACTTTTTCATCCTGAGCGTTGTAAAGGTGGCCTGTCCCTTGGCAACCAGATCGCCTTGCTGATCGCGGACCTCTGCTTCCACGACGCTGATGCGGCTGCCCTTGTGTGCCACGCGTGAACTGGACAGCAGCACCGTTCCGGGCCTGGCCGCCTTGATGTAGTTGATCATGGATTCGATGGTGCTGGGAAACTCATCGGGTTCGCTGCGGCGTCGCATGGCCCCAGCCATGCAGGCATCCATGAGCGCGAAGGCGGCGCCGCCGTGCGCGGCACCATTGGGATTGATATGGCGTTCGTCGATCACCATCTCGGTCTGGCTGTCCCAGCCGGCTTCAGGCACCACGCGCTGTATCCCGAGCAGGTCCAGCAGAGCATGTTTGCGCGGGTTGTACAGCAGGCGGCCGGACTTGGAATGGGTCGGAGGATTGGAGGATTCGGTCATGATGAATTTGGAATTGAGAAAGAAATGTTGATCTGCTGTTTAAAAGATCTGACGGATCTGAAACCCCGCCGTTGGGGCATGGCCCGGAAGTGTACACGCCGCCTGTGCTGCACGAATGTCGCCAGGCCCAGCCTGAAAAATTCAATACTTGTCCCCTATCAGTTGCTTAGACGTTGAACTGCATCCGGTTTCACCGGGTAATTACTGCAAATTCTGATAACGACATTGGGAATTTTCCTATGGGAAGACAGTCCAACGTTACGTAAACTAAATTCAGTTAAAGACGTTATTGCACATATGTAGCGTTGGATCTGTCAGCACCACGGTGCCGAAAGGAACTCTGATGCATAACGCCCAGCAAGCCGACCAGTTGCCCCTGCCACTGCCCGATGAAGGATGGGACGAACAGGACCTGCGCGTCGCCTATCGCAGCGCGCGCCTGCGCATCCCTTTCGAAGCCGCTATGCGCGATCCCGCCCTGGCCATTTGCCTGCGCTGCCTGAGTGAGGCGAAGCGCGAGGCCAGGCGCGAAGCGCGGCAGAAAAACTTCGCGCCGGTCGAGGACATTTTGCTGCTGGCCTAGCGCTGTATTTGATCAGAGTCATGCGCCGGGTCCTGAAGGAAGGCTCGTAGTTCGCAGGATGAAACGCGTGGTTGTATCAAGCCCTGAGTCCGCTCTGCGCTAAACTCGCCGCAGGAGGAGCACCCACATGCAATCAGAACAATCCGCAGGGCAGTCTGCTGCACAGTCGTCCGCGCAGGCTTTTGCAGGGCTCAAGGTGCTGGCGGTGGCGCGTGTCTACGCCGCGCCTTTCGCCGGCTACCAGCTCGCGTTGCACGGTGCCGATGTCATCCATGTCGAGGAGCCGCTGGCGGGCGACACCACGCGCACCGGCGGTGGCGCGCATGCCAAGGCCTTCGCCGATGCGAAGATGGGCACGGCCTTCCTGGCCCACGCCGCCAACAAGCGTTCATTGACTCTGAATCTGCGCGAGCCAGAGGCGCAGGAGGCATTCCGCAAGCTCGCCCGCGACGCCGACATCGTCATCGAGAACCTGCGCACCGGTGACATGGAACGCTACGGCCTGAGCTATGAAACCCTGCGGGCGCAAAACCCGCGGCTGATCTATGGTTCGCTAACCGGCTACGGCCAGACCGGACCGAAGAAGCGCGATGCCGCCATCGACATGGTGGTGCAGGCCGGCAGCGGCATGATGAGCATCACCGGCTCAGAGGAGTCCGGGCCGGTCCGCTCGGGCACCACCGTGGTCGATTACCTGGCCGGTTTCTCGCTGACGGTGGCGCTGGTGACTGCGCTGTATCAGCGCACCCAAACCGGCCTGGGCCAGCGCCTCGATGTGTCCATGCTGGAGTCGGCGCTGGCCGGCATGAGCGCCATGGTGAGCGATGTGCAGAACGCCGGCTTCAAGCCCAGGCTCATGGGCAATCGCAGCTCCACCAACACCCCGATCAGCAACACCCTGAAGTGCAGTGACGGTTTCATCATGGTGGCAGCCAGCAATGACCGGCGGCGCAGGCGCATCCTGGAGGCCATCGGCCGCATGGACATCCTGGATGATCCGCGCTTTGCCACGGTGGAACTGATGCGCCAGAACTACCGGGAGATGTACGACGAGATCGAGCGCACGCTGGCGGCGCGCACGGCGCATGAATGGGAGGTCCACCTGAACAAGGCCGGCGTGCCCTGCATGCGTGTGACCAGTGTCCAGGAGGCGGCGCAAAGCGAGCAGATCCGCGAGCGCGGCTTCTATCACACCTTCCCGAGCGCACCGGGGGTGGCAGGCAGCGTTACCGTGCCGCTGGCGCCCTACAAGATGTCCATGAACAAGGCCATTGCGCACAGTCCCCCGCCCATGCTGGGCCAGCACACCGACGAAATCCTGCGTGGCGTGGGCTACAGCGATGCGGATATCGGCCGCATGCGAGGCGCGGGCATCATCTGAATGAAACGATTTGCCCGAATTCGCGCTCTGTTGCTGTGCCTGGGTGCTGCCGTCGGCTTGGCCTCCTGCAGTACGCGTGAGCAGCCTTCCGTGGTGGCTGCGGCCCAGCCCTCGGCCGCCGTACCTGAGGCTGGCACTGTCGTGGCCAGCCCCGAGCGGCCACCTGATCCCGAACCCCGCATTGCCACGCTCGAAGAATACAAACTGGTGGTCGCGCGCAGGATCGCGCAAATCAGCCCGCAACATCTGTTCGAAGGTGCGCCACGGCCCATGCTCAAGTCGGTGGTGGTGCTGTCCATCGTGGTCGATGCGGACGGCCGTTTGACAAGGGTGCGCGTGCTGCGCGGCAATGGCCATCGCGCGCTTGAGCAACTGGCACTGCAGAGCGTTCAGGCAGCGGTGCCGCTGCCGCGTCCGGGCGCGCTGGTGCGCCGGGGTGTCGCTGAATTCAATGAGACCTGGCTGTTCCGCGATGACGGACGCTTCCAGTTGCGCTCGACTGCCGAGGCGCAAGCCGACTCGTAGTCGAAGCGCAAGCCGACTCCTAATTGGAGCCTGATGCGTGCCGCCCTCCGGCTTTACAAGTGCAGCTTCATGCCTTCGTGCGTGGCTTGAAAGCCCAGCGATTCGTAGAAGCGCCTGGCTTCCGGCCGGGCCTTGTCGGTGGTGAGCTGGAGCAGGTGACAGCCGCGTTGGCGAGCCCGGGCGATCGCCCATTGGAAGAACACCCGCCCCAGTCCTTCCGAGCGATGCCGGGCGTCCACGCGCACGCCTTCGATCAGCGCCCGCCAGCCGCCCTGGTAGGTGAGATAGGGAATGAAGGTCAGTTGCAGCACGCCTATCACCGCGCCGTCGATCTCGGCCACTACCAGTTCATTGTTGGCATCGGCTGCTATTGCCGCGAAGGCTTGCACATAGCTTTGCGGCAAGGGTGACTCGTAGCGCTCGCGCTTTGCGCCCAGCGGGTCGTCGGCCAGCAGGCGCACGATGTCTGACAGATCGCCTTCGGTCGCGCGCCTGAAAAACAGGCCGGGGATGGCCGGGCTTTCAGCCGGCATGCTTCGGACTCCGGACCAGGATACTGACTATAATTAATCTGTGGATGTTCTTGCAGAAATGGCAGTTATTCATAAATGATAATAATACTGCCATGAAAGGCCTACTGCGTCGGCCTGACTCCGTCCTTGCCCACCTGCACGCGTACGGCCACCAGGGCGCCGTTGTCGCCGGGCTTGAGGTCGGCGCGTGAGCCAGGCATGGAGCCTAGTCGGGCGGGAAAGCGGATCAAGGATGAGCGCGGAGAATAGTCATCGCTTGGCAAGCCCCACCGCTTATCGAGGTCTATTCAAGCGTGATGTTGTTGTCCGCGACGATTTTTCTGATCAAGGCGATGTCGTCTTGAACCAGCTTCCTGAATTCTTCAGGGGTGCTGGCCACGAAGTAGCCGCCGTCGGCTTCCATGGTCTTTATCATCTCCGGGTCTTTCGCGACGCTGGTTATGGCCGAGCGCAGGCGGTCGACAATGGGCCTGGAGGTTTTAGCGGAGGCGGCAAAACCGGTCCAGTAGCGGAACTCATATCCCGGAACGCCGGATTCTGCGATTGTGGGCACATCAGGCATCGACCTGATTCGTTGCCGGGTGGTCACACCGATGGCGCGCACCTTGCCCGACTGGATGAAGGGCCTCATGCCGACAAGGCCTCCGAGCGCCGTATGAATACGCCCGGACACGAGGTCCGTCATTCTCTGGCCGCTTTCTTTGTAATGCACGAAGGCGGCCGTGGAATTGGACATGGAGTGCATCAAGGCAAAGGCCAGGTGGATGCTTTGTGCTGGTCCCGAGGTGCCGATGTTGATCTTTCCGGGATTAGCCCGCGCGTAATTGATGTACTCCTGCGTGGTTTTGAACGGCGCAGCCGTGCTTACAACCACCACGTTGGCACGTTCGGCCAATTGTGAGATGAAGCTGAAGCCTTCAATGGGATCTACTGGAAAGTTTTTCGAGGCGGCTACGCTGCTTGCATACGATGACGCCAAGTAAATTATCGTGTACCCGTCGTTTGGCGCGCGCGAGGCATACTCGGCACCGATGATCCCTCCCGCACCAGCCTTGTTCTCGACGATGACTGGTTGGCCAAGGTATTTGCTTAAATAGGGTTGCAGGACCCGTAGTTCGATGTCGGTGCCGCCCCCAGCCCCCTGGGGAACCACGACTCGCACGGGCTTGTTTGGGAACTGCTCCTGTGCCAGAGAGTGGGCAGCAAGACTGGACATGGACAGGAGCAGGGCGAAGTTGAGCGTGCGGGTAATTTTTGTCATTAAAAGGTCTCCGAATGATCGAATTGGATCGGAACCGCTGCAGGCAGTCGTGTCCTTGCGGGAGACAACTTGTCAATGATCGGTCGAATGTCCTTAATGTCTTCCAGGTGGCTGATCAGCCGGGCGGATTCCTCTGCGTCCTTTACCGGAACGGGCGTGGCGGAAAACGAGACGCAATCCATGAACTTTCGTGTCAGAAATTGCTCGCTTGACGGGGCGGACAACTCGGCATCTGTGGCCATTCTGGACAGGGTGCGCCCGTCTTTCAGAACGATTTCCACGGTCGGATTCCACTCCCGTGCCGAGCGCGCCGGGTCCGGCCGGTAGCCGACCCGATCGGCCATCGCCAATGTCTCCGGATCGGCGCGTCCTGTGTCGGTGTAGTCGGCGAGCGTCACGGTTCCCCGGCGCAGCATGGCGGCTGCCGTAAAGGGGATGCTGAACTTCGCATCGATGCTGGTCTGCGGCCGACGTTTTGATTCCAGCGGATCGCACAGCAACTGGGTGCCGCCGGAACCGCCGACGACGGTGACCTCGCGCACGTCCCCAGCCGAAAACGGAGACTCTTCCATCAGCTTCTCGATGGCCATGTTCACCGGGCGCGTATGGTCGCATGCCGGCCACTGCTTGAAGTGATGGTGATCGAGTACGGGAAAGTAATCCCCCAGCCTGTCCAGCAGTGCGTTCCAGTTCGGAGCTTTGGTTCTGACGTAGGTGGCAAAAAGGCCGTACTTGCCCTCCAGCACTTCCTTCGACCCCGATATCCCGGCCTGCGCCAGTTCTGCGGCGAGAATTCCGCCATGCCCGGAGAACCCCGCTTGCATGGAGCGCATGTGGGTCGAGGCGCCCAGCGCCATCTGATAACTGCCGCTCAACTGGTTGAAGGCAATACCCAGCGCATCTTCCATCCGGTCCTCGTCGAGCCTGAGCACGCGGCCGGCGGTCGCGGCACCGGCGAAGAAGCCGAGTAACTGGGTGGCGAACCAGCCTTCGCTGATTCTCCAGTCAGGAATCGGGATGGACATCTCGAGCCGGGACATCACATCGGCGCCAGCGACGACGGCGGTGATCAATTCCCTGCCGCTGATGTTGCCCGATTTTTCCGCCATGGCCAGGGCAACGGGAACCGTCGCGATGCTGATATGGCTGGCAATGACGCAGACGTCATCAAAGTCGAGCATGTGCCCGAAGCTGCCATTGGCCATGCCGGCCATCAACGCCGTGGTCTTGAAACCAAAGCCGAGGACCGTGCAGTCCGGGTGCCCACCCTGCCGAGATGTGTAGTCCGCGATGACGCGCGCTTCCGGAGACAGGCCGGTGGCGCCAATCATCACCCCGAGCGTATCGAGTATGCACAGCTTGGTCAGCCGCACCAGCTCGGGCGGCAGATCATCGTACTCAAGCGCGGCGACGTGCTTGGCAAGCGCTCTGGTTGCACCCTTGGCCGACGCATGTACCGAGGCCAGCGGATTTGCGCTATTCATGGGAAAAATGCGCCATGAGTTGCCCGGTGTCAGCCATCTTCTCGATGGAAAGGATGTCAGCCATCAGTCTTTCCAGTTGCGAGTCGCTGAACTTTCTCTGCGAGTAGGACGCGCAATCGCGGAATTTCCTGATCAGCTGGTCCTGATTCAGCGGATTGTCCGGATGGCCCGAGGCCGTTTTCACTGGCCTCCAGAGGACCGTGCCGTTCTTCAGCGTGATTTCCAGCCCGCCGCAAGAACTCTTGTCCAGATCGATGCTGTTGTCGACTTCATAGGACAGGCGCTTGCCGAGCGCGATAACCGAAGGATTGTGGATCGCCTCCGCCGAAAAGCTGACCAGCCGCAGTTCCCTTTTGTGTATGGCTGTCGCTACGGTATAGCGGTGGCTGAATTTCGCGTCCATGGCAGTGCCCGGTTCGATGGTCTTGTTCAGAAACTCGAAAAATGCCGGGCCGACGGCCTTCATCGACTCGATGTCCGAGGGTTTCAGGTCGTGTTTCTCCGCAAGCTCAATCGCCGCGTCTACAAAGGCGTGGGTGCCGCGACAGGCCGGATAGGGCTTGAAGCTGACTGCAGCGCCTTCGAAGGTCTTGCCAAGGTCCTTGATGAAGCGCTCGGGACTGTATTTTCCATGCGCGTAGAGCTGGAAGAACCCCATGTTTCCCTCGAAGGGATGGTCAAATCCCATCACGCCCTTCTTGGCAAGCAGCGCGCCCATGACGCCGGCTTTGGCGCTGAATCCCTCGCGCACGGCACGCACGTTCGAGCGCCGTGTCTCCAGCAGTTCCCAACTGCAAGTCGACTGAGCGAATGCGAGCGAGACTGCATCCAGGGTTTGCTGCGGATTCAGCTTCAGGAGTTTGGCCACGGCTGCGGCACTGCTGTAGGCGCCGATGACGGCAACGTCAAACCAGGCTGTGGACCGCTCGGTAATGGCGCCGGACATGCGGCAATAGAGGTCGCTGGCGACGGCCAGAGCGGTGATGAGCTCTTTTCCGCTCACGTTGCCCAGCATTTCCGCTGCGGCCAGGGCGGCCGGGATGGAGGCGACGTCCGGATGGCCGATGACCTCATCGTGGACATTTTCAAAATCCAGGGAATGGGACAGCGATCCGTTGGCGAAGGCGGCCATGGCCGCCGGGACTTTGAAGCCCCCCTGGATTACCGTGGACTGCTTCGTCCCGCCCATTTCCCGCGCCAGCTCGGAGAACGCGCTGCAGCCCTCGCCCAGGGTTGTCGCCGCGATGATCACGCCAAGCGAGTCGAGCAGGCTTTGTTTGGTGACTTCCACGACGTGCGGCGGAAGATCTTCGTAGGTAATTGCGACAATATTTTCAGCGATTGCCGCATCGCTTTTTTGCAGGGACATGGCTTTTTTCTCGTTTATGAAATGGGATCGATCGGGATGAACCCGCAGCTGACACCTCGATGAATTCGGGTGCACGCACCTCTCGCCTCCATGAGCGCTGCGCGGAGCAATCTGCGCTTACAACACAATTACGACTGAAAGTCTAACTCGGATGCTATTGGCGCAGCACTACTGGTCTATGGATATCTTGTTGTCGGTAACAACTTTCTGCCAGTGAGCGATTTCCGCCAGATACATCTTCTTGAACTGGGCGGGTGTGCTGCCAACCGGAGTGGCGCCATCGGCCAGAATTCGCTTGGTCACGTCAGGATTCTTGACGGCCATGGAAAATTTCTCGCTCACGCTGTTTACGATGGGCGCCGGGGTGCCTCCGGGAAAGAAATATCCCAGCCAGGACTTGGCTTCAAATCCCTGTATGCCCTGCTCGGCGACCGTGGGAATGTCGGAAAACGCGGCTACGCGAGCCAGGGTCGTCACGCCCAGGGCCCTGAGCTTTCCCGATCTGACGTGGGGTATCGCTGCCTGGGTTGTGGAAAAGGCCACATCCAGTTGTCCGCCGATCAATGCAGTCAGGGCATCGCCGATTCCCTTGTAGGGAATGAATGTGACGGAGGTCTTGGTCTGGTTGTGCAGTGCTGAGCCGGCGAGGTGCGCAAAGCTGCCGATTCCCCCCGTTCCATAGTTGATCTTGCCGGGATTGGCGCGGGCGTAGGCGATGTATTCCTGCATGTTCTTTGCGGTGAAACCGGGAAAGGCGGTGAGCAGGAAGGGCTTCTCGCTGACCAGCGATACCGGCTCCAGATCTTTGACTGCGTCATAGCCCAGTTTCTTGAACAGGGCGGGAGCCGCGGCCAGCGCGGCGGAAGTGCACAGCAACGTGTAGCCGTCGGGTGCGGCCTTGGCGACATAGGCGTGCCCGACATTGCCGCCCGCGCCAGGTTTGTAATCTATGATGAATCGCCACTTGCTGTCGTTGATTTTCTCCATGTACCAGCGCGTTTCAAGCTCACTGGAAGCTCCGGGTGCGGAGACGAGGATAATGGTGATTGGTCTTTCCGGATAATTCTCAACTGCTTTTTGCGCAAATGCGGCACTGCTGCCGGCTGCTGAAACGATGGCTGCGCAGTACGTCAGGATTCTGCTTTTCATGCGACCTCCTCCGTTTTGAAAATAGTTGCAACCGTCGCGCTGCGATTAAGTTCTCCGGATTGCATTGGTGGCTTATGGTCTGTGGGTCGCCGGGGACTTCCGGGGGCTTGTAGGGGACCGCTCATGCTGCATTGCGCTCCACCGCGGCTGGGGTGGAATTCCGGTACACCACGTGAGGCGGAAGCATGAACTGTGTGGTGTTCGTGGGATGCTCTTTCATGACCCTCGTCAGCAGGATTGCCGCTTCCCTGCCCAGATCGAAGTACGAACAGCCCGCGGACGTTATGGAAGGGCGAAAGGACTCGCCGCTGTTGTCCGAATCGTGCATGACAAATGCCATGTCTCCCGGAACCTTGATGCCTCTTGCCGCAATTGCCGCCAGCGCGCTGGGCGCAATGTAGGCACTCATTGCGAGAAATATCGCATCGGGCGGATCGCGGAGATCGAGCAGGCGGTCGATCCACAAAGATCCGTGCAGGCTGTTGTAGTCCTCGGCCTGTACGACCAGTTCTTCACGCAGGGGCAGGCCTTTTCCGCGCAGCGCGGTGACGTAACCGCCGTAGCGATGCTGGAAAACCTCCCCGGGGGGCGGGCCGATGAATCCAATCCGCGCGTATCCCTGTTCGATCAAGTGGGTCGTCAACATGTACGATTCGCTGAAATCGTCGGCGCACACGCAGTTCACAGGTCGCGCGCTTACACGCCGGTTGATTACTACAAACGGTAGGTTCGCCTCGTCCAGCTGGTCAAATATCGGAGGATCGATTTCTCCGTTTGGTTTCAGCAGCACGCCATCGACCGTGCGATGGGCCTTTTGTTCCGCGATGAACCGTCTGATACTGGCATCGCCTTCCGGTCTCATGACCGATAACATCGCGCAGTATTCCCAGACGACCTCTCCGATTCCCGCCATAAGGTCGCCGAAGTCCTTGCCGCGGTCGCGCCAGAGGTTGAGGTCGTCAAAGCGGGGCAGCAGGAGTGCGATGCGTGCCGGCTCGATCTCCGCGCGCACAAAAGTGCCAACCCCAACGATCCGGTTCACCAGTTTTTCACGTGCCAGATCCTGGAGGGCCCTTCTGACCGTGATATCGCTCACGTTATGACGCTCTGCCAGTTCCCGCTGACCTGGCAGGAGTTGTCCGGGCGCGAGCACACCTTTCTTGATGTCCTCGCGCAGACTGCGTTTAATTTGTTCGTAAAGCGGAACGGATGTGTCTTTAGCAGACATTTATCAACTCATAGTTGGAGGAACCTAGTATACATAATTGCAGCACTGACCATCGTTGCCAGGGATGTTGAACCAAAGAAATTGAACGCCTTATTTAACTACATGATATTTATACGATATCTAAGCATGCGGATGCTCTATCCCACCATCGGAGATGTAATTAAACTTTTTCGTGCTATATGTCTCACTGGCTTGATAGTATATATACACACTGGCTAGGTAATGTATCGGCTTTCTGAATTCATACAATCGGAGGAATAAGCATCGTGTCAGGTCAAAGTCCGCAGGCAATTCGAAAATTACTCAAGCACCCGATCGTCGATTGCGATGGCCACTGGCTGGAGTCCTCGGCGCTGATTGCGGACTACATCAGGGAGCTGGCCGGTCCCGAGCTGGCCGCCAAGTACCTCAAGACCCGTGAAATGGACGCGGCCCCGAAATGGCATTCGGTCAGTGACGAGGAGCGCCTGCGCCTGCGCTATCGGCGCCAGGTCTGGTGGCTGTTTCCCGCCAAAGCGAAGGAGCAGGCCACGTTCAGATTGCCCGGCCTGTTCTACGAGCGCATGGATGAAATGGGACTTGATTTCTCAATCATGTATCCGACCCTGGGCCTGTTGCTCGAGGGCATACGCGACGATGAACTGCGAGGCGCGGCCATTCGCGCCTACAACACTATGACCGCAGACTTGTTCCGGCCCTACGCGGACCGCATCACTCCGGTGGCGGTCATCCCGCGGCGCACGCCGGCCGAGGCCGTCACCGAGCTGAACCATGCGGTGCGGAACCTCGGATTCAAGGCAGTCATGATCAGCGGGACCATACAGCGCCGGACTCCTGGCAACGAACGTTATATCGACACGCTGGGCCTGGACAATGCCGAGAACTATGACCCCTTGTGGCAGGCCTGCGTGGACCTGAAAGTGGCGGCAACCTCCCATGCCGGAGCCCTGTCCTGGGGGGACCACGCCTCGGTCACCAATTACTGCTTCAATCACATCGGCCATTTTGCCCAAGGCAATGCCGCTTTTGCCAAGGCGGTATTTCTGGGCGGGGTCACCCGGCGCTTCCCGACGCTGAATTTCGGTTTTCTGGAAGGCGGGACGGCGTGGGCGCGCAGCCTGTACTGCGATTTGCTCGGGCACTATGAGAAGCGCAGCTATGAGGCGGCGGTGAAATTCCTTAAGCCCACGGACCTGGATCTGGGGGAACTGCGGGGATATATCGGCCGCTATGGCTTGGACCGCATGAAGAAGCTTACGGACCAGATCATCGCCGCCATCGACGGCGGCGAACGCGGAACGCTCAAGGACCAGACCGAGCGCGAGCGCATGCATGTCGACGACTTCGGCGCCTCGGGGGTGAAGAGCAAGAAGGATCTGGCGGCAAAATTCACGAGCAACTTCTACTTTGGCTGCGAGGCGGACGACCCGATGACTACCGTGGCCTTCGATCGCCGGCTGGGCCTGCCGCTCAATGCCGTGTTCAGTTCCGACATTACCCACTGGGACGTGCCCGACGTGCTCGAGGTGGTGCCGGAAGCCTACGAAATGGTCGAGCACGGAATGCTCACCGAAGATGACTTCCGCCACTTTGCATTCGCCAACGCGGTCAGGCTCCATGGCGGCATGAATCCGGACTTCTTCAAGGGCACGGTGGTCGAAGCCGCCGCGGCGGCAGAATTGTCATCGTCGACCAAGGTTGCCGCATGACGGGGGAGGCAGGAAAGGCCGTCACACCCGGGGCTCTGCACGGCGTTCGAATACTGGACTTCACCCATGCGCTGGCAGGTCCCTATGCCACCATGATCCTGTCCGATTTGGGCGCGGATGTCCTGAAAGTAGAGAATCCGGGTGGTGGTGATCGCACCCGTCGTTTCACCACCAATCACGACGAAGTGGACTTCAGCCCGTATTTCGGCAGCGTCAATCGCGGCAAGCAGAGCCTTTTGCTCGACCTGAAGAGCCCCTCCGGGCGCGCCCTTGCCCACCGGCTGGTACAGAAGGCCGATGTCGTCGTCCAGAACATGGGGCCGGGTGTGGCCGAACGCCTGGGCCTGGGATACGAGGAACTGTCGGCAATGAATTCCCGGTTGATCTACGCAATGGTCACCGGCTATGGCCGCGAGGGCTCATGGGTGAGCAAGCGAGGTGTGGACCCGGCCATTCAGGCGCTTTCCGGATCCATGAGTATTACCGGGGAAAAGGGTCGGCCGCCCGTGCGCGTCGGCTATTCGATAGTGGACCTGGCCGGCGGCGTCTATCTGGCCATGGGCATTCTGGCGGCATTGCAAGAGCGTGAGCGCAGCGGGAAGGGCCAGTTGCTGGACATTTCGCTGCTCGAAGCCCAGATGGCACTGATGGAGAATGCCTTTGTGCGGTATCTGGACAGTGGCGAAATTCCCGAACGGATGGGCAGTTCCCATACCTACGAGGTGTTGACCCGCGCCTATCCCACCATGGATGGGTGGATGGTGGTCGGAATCACGGCCAGAAACTGGCCGATCGCCTGCAAGTTGTGGGGACGGGAGGAGTGGGCCAGCGGAATCGACATGGAAACCTGTAGCCTGGGCGAAAAGACCGCGCTGATCCCGCGAATTGAAAGTGTCCTCAAGCAGAAGACAACCGCCGAATGGGTCGACAGCCTTGATCCCGCGGGTGTGCCCTGCATTCCCGTAAACACAATCGCCGAAGCGGCCGAATTGCCGCCAGTCAAGGAGCGGAACTTCATCCAGGAGACGATCGATGCCAACGGGCGGCGACTCAGGATAGTCGGCTCGCCGATTCGCCTGTCCCGGACGCCCGGCACGGTCCGTTCTGCGGCGCCGCTGCTTGGCCAGCATACCCGGTCGGCACTGTCCGAATGGCTGGGCATGAACGAAGATGAATTTGCAGGCCTGGAGAAGCAGGGCATATTCCGTCAGGTGCCGCGGCAGCTCAAAGGCTTTTGGTAGTCACGTCCACAGTTCACCGTTTTCTGTCAGGAGGTTCATTTGAAGGTCCGTCGATCAATGATTATTGTTCCGGGGAATGTGCCGGAATATCTGGAAAAATCACGCAGCCTCGAAGTGGATGTGCTCACGCTGGATCTTCAGGATTCACTCGTCAACGTGGACGAAGTGAAGCTCGAGGGCAGGGCCATGGTGGTGGCCGCGCTCAGGAAAAGCGGGACAGGCGGCTTCAAGGCCCGCGAGGTCTGCGTACGGGTCAACAGTCCGTCCTCACGTTGGTTCGAGGACGACATCAATGCCGTTGTTCCGGCGGGAGCGGAGAGTATCAGGTTGACGCATGCCTACGGCGTCCAGGATGTGCTGCACGCGGAGCACTGCATCAAGGCCGCATCGGGTGGACGCGAGGTGGACATCCAGTTTGGGCTTGACATGCCCCAGGCCCTGATGGAACTGGAGGACATCGCCAGGCAGTCCACCCTGATTTCCGGAATCTCCCTTTCACCCAGTGACTTCACGCTGGAAATGGGGTCGTCCAATCACGGGCCGAGGAAGCCGAAGAACGACGATTGGCTGTTCTATGCGCGCAGCAAGATCGTCACCATTGCAAGAGCCAAGGGATGGAATGCAGGTGACCTGTCGTTTACGGTGGATCATCAGGATACTGAAGCTTTTCGTGAATCGATGATGGAGTCGCGGGCATTCGGATTCGACGGTACGGCGCTTATTTATCCACGAACCATTCCCATGGCCAACGAAGTATTCGGCGTGTCCGCGACTGACCTTGCCTGGGCGCAGGACTTCGTCTCGAAGTGGGACGAGCAGGACAAAGGGCCGAACTGGAAGCGCGCCTTCCGAATGATCGATGGTAAGGGCTATTTCGCGCCCACTTACGAGTATGCTCAGCGCCTGATCACTCTAGATGCCGTGCTTCGCGGAGATCCGGAAAGCGTCAAGGCTTTCCTCGAATACGGCCTGGGGTCGGCCCAGTACCTGAGTGAGCGCCGCGCCGCGGCTGAAAAGCCGGCCGGCCGTTCCTGAGAGGGCTTAAGCGGTCGCTTGCCTGACCGACCGACGCACTGTCCGGCACGTCCACGGGCTAATAATATTCAGTGGCCCGGCCTACTGCGTCGGCCTCACCCCATCCTTGCCCACCTGCACCCGCGTGGCCACCAGAGCACCGTTGTCGCCGGGTTTCACCGCCACGAAGATGCCTTCGCCGGCTTTCAGGTCGGCGCGCGTGCCGGGCATTGATTGCGACATGGGTGTTCCGGGCGGCACCAGCACCTTGATCGTGCCGCTCTGGTAATTCAGCGTGAACTCGTTTCCGCCGGGCACCTGGGCCACGGTGCCTTCCAGGGTGGCATTGGTCATGGTGGATTGCGGCTGCAGGTCGTAGGGAGTCAGGCCCTGGCGGACGGTGGTCGATAGGGGGCGCACATCGATGGCGACGGTGGCGCCGTCAGCTCGCTTGATGGTGGTGACAGCCAGCACCATGCCGGCCTTGACGTCGGCCAGGGTGAAGACTTTGGTGGCATTGACATTGACGTTGTCAGGCAATTCCACTTTCACATCGTTTCCGTCGCGCGACTTGATGGACAGGATCTTGCCGTCGAATGCGGTCAGCGTGCCGCGGACATAGGCGTTCTGCTGCGACCATGCCAGGGGTGCGATGGCCATCAGGATGCCGGCCAGGGCGGCGAGCGTTATGCGCAGTGCGTTCATTTATTCCTCATGTAAGGTTTCAAGCATACCCGGAGCTAACACTTTCCAGAGCCGAACATTCCCCGGGGCATGCGCGAATAACCGCGCGCTGCCTAGTGCGTGCCGGCGGCCTGTTGTTCGCGCAGTCTCATCTTCTGCAGCTTGCCCAGCGCATTGCGCGGCAGCGCGGGCAGGAAACGGATTTCCGCAGGGATCTGATAATGGGCCAGGCGTGATTGCAGCGCCGCCCTGACCTCGCCTTCGCCGATGCGGCTGCCTCCGGAGCGCACAATGAAGGCCGTGGTCACCTGGCCCAGCTCCGCGTGCGGCAGTCCGATGACGGCCGCCTCGGCAATGCCGGGCAGTTCCAGCAGCGCATGCTCGACATCCTCGGGATAGATCTTGTAGTAGCCCGAGGCAATCACGTCGGCGGCGCAGCCGACCACGATGATGTAGCCGTTTTCGTCCCACATGCCGATATCGCCGGTGCGGAACCAGCCGTCTGTTGTGCGGCCATCGTTCTCCCCGTACTTGGGATTCCACCAGCCATCAAAGCCAGGAAGCTGGATCTCACCCTGATGTTCCAGCGGCATGGGCTTGAGGTTGGCACCGACGATGCGCAGCCGGGTTCCGGGCAGGGGCTTGCCGGCGCTGTCGATGCGGAATTCGCCCTCGGCGGCATGGGTGGTGATGATGCCGGTCGCGCTGCTGCCATAGCATTGCCGCGGCACATGGCCGCTGCGCTCGCCGAAGGACAGCGCCGTGGCCGGTGGCAGATGCGCGCCGGCGGAGATGAACAGGCGCATGGGCTTGCAGGTTTCGCGCGACCACGAGGATGCGCTCAGCAGGGACTGGTAGGTTTGCGGTTCCGCCACCAGCACCGTGGCTCGTGCGAAGTCGGCAGGCAAGGCTGTAGCGTCGCTGTGCAACCTCAGTTGTGCGCCGCTGCACAGCGCCGGATGCAGCGCGGCACACAGGCCGTGGATGCTGAACAGGGGCAGCGCGGCGATGATGGTGTCGCCCGTATCGAGATTCCAAAGCGTCGAAAGGCTGGTGGCATTCGCCGCCAGCATGCCGTGCGTGAGTCGCGCGCCGCGTGCCGGCCCGGTGGTTCCCGCGCTGTAGAGGACAAGAGCGACATCTTCCTCGCCGCGTTCCGCGATGGCGGACGAAGTGCCAGAAGGCGGCAACGCCGCCATGAGCGTGCCGCCTGCGCCATCCAGGCTGAAAACCTGCGCGGGCCGGTCCATGCGCCGGGCCAATTCGGCGATGGCCGCCTGCATGGGGGTGCCGCAGACGATGAGTCGAGGTTCGGCGTCGCGCATGAACCAGTCCATGTCAGCCGCGGGCCAGGCCGTGGGCAGCGGCACGAAGATGCAGCCTGCGCGCAGTGCTCCGAGATGGAGGAACAGGGCCTGAGGGCTGTCTTGCACCTGCGCCATGACGCGGTCCCCGGGCGCGAGTCCCAGCGACACCAGCCAGGCGGCATGACGGATCGACTCGCGCTCGACCTCGGTGCCGCTGTAGTTGAAATCATTCGCATGCAGCCAGGCATTGTCGCTGCACTGCGCCAGCGTTCTGGAAAACAGGGTGTGAATGTTCATGAGATGTGGACTGATGTGGTCTTGTGCCGGTGTCAGCGGGCGGCGCGTAGAATGCCCCTTCCATTTAGACTTGCGGCAACAGCTGCCGCGTCATCGATAAGTATAAGGGGGAGCGAAGCATGAAATGGATACGCTATGAACTGACGGGCAAGGCGCGATATGGCCTTCTGGAAGGCGACAAGGTCACAGAATGCGAAGGTCTGCCCTGGGATAATCCGGTCAAAACCGCGCGGCAGGAAAAGCTTGCCGACGTGAAACTGCTGCACCCGGTGGTGCCGCCGACCTTCTACGCCGCCGGCCTCAACTACATCACCCATCGCAGAAAGCGCGCCGAGCGCACCGGCGAGAAAGTGGAGCTGCCCAAGCAGCAGGACATCGGCTATCGCGCCAACAACGCCCTAGTCGGCCCTGGCGACGAGGTCGTCATCCCCAAGGATTCGGCCGGCAAGCTGCAGTACGAGGGCGAGCTGGTGGCGGTCATCGGCAAAAAGGTCAAGCACGTGGCCGAGAAGGACGCCCTCGCCTGCGTGTTCGGCTACACCATCGGCAATGACGTGAGCGAGCGCATCTGGCAGCGCGGCGATCGCACTTTCTGGCGCGGCAAGAACGCCGACACCTTCAAGCCCATGGGCCCGTACATCGAAACCGACATCGGCAAGCTGGATGACCTGGTCACCAAGGTGCGGTTGAACGGCAAGGAGGTCAGCAACTTCCCCACCAATGACATGATCTTCGGCGTGGAGGCCACCATTGCCGCCATTACCCGCTACATCACGCTCTATCCCGGGGACATGATCTGGATGGGCACCGACGAGCCGACGCTGGACATGGTGGCCGGCGATGTGGTGGAAGTGGAGATCACCGGACTGGGTGTGTTGAAGAACCCCGTCGTCGCTGAAAAGTAGGTGATTGACCAATCCTTCCTGGCACCGTCCTTCGCGGGGCAGGCGCCGCGAGGAATCTGCTGCAAGAGGAAAGAGCAGATTCCTCAACCCCACTCTCAATGCTGGCCTGGAATGGAAGTGGCCGGGTGAATGACAGCCAGAGAGGATTATCCTAAAATAAGAACTCCTTACTAAAAGGAATTCCAATGCTGGCCAAGCTGACTTCCAAAAACCAACTGACCCTGCCCAAGGCGGTGGTCAGCCAGTTTCCGGGTGCCCGGTATTTCCAGGTCAAGGCCGAAAATGGCCGCATCGTGCTGGTCCCTGCCAGGGTGTCGAGCATGGATTCGGTCTGGGACAAGATCGAGGGTCTGGGGATCACCGAGAAAGAT
>CAXNIK010000029.1:0-19147 GCA_964202115.1 Burkholderiales bacterium | reverse complement strand
TCCGCCGGCCTGATGCTGTCCTTCGGCTGGGTGCTGTGCCTGCACGTGGACACCAACTGGCGCGCGGCGCTGCTGACCATCGTCACCGTGGCAGTGCTGCTGCGCACGCGCATCAACATGGTGGCGCTGGTGCTGGTCGGAGCACTGCTGGGGGTGACTGGCGTGGTGACCTGAAGGCACATAGAGTTCGATCACATTTCCAGCGGAGAAGTCCATCTGGAAAGGAAACAACCATGAAATTGATTACATCTGATCAGGCATGGTCCGGCCCGGCCAGGCGCCGGCCACGCCTCAGCGCCCCGGCGCGGCGCTGATGTACTCGAACACGCGCACCACCTTGCGCACGCCGCCCGTGGAGCGCGCCGCCTCGGTGGCGTCATCGCCTTCCTTGCGCGACACCAGCCCCATCAGGTAGACCACGCCGGCTTCGGTCACCACCTTGACATCGTTGGTCGTGAATTTGTCCGCGCTGATGAAGCCGGCTTTCACCTTGCCGGTGAGAAAGGTGTCGTTGGAGCGCGAGCCAAAGGTGCTGGGCGCGGCGATCTGGATTTCGTTGACCACGCTTTTCACCTGCGGAATGGCAGCCACGACACGCTCGGCCTCGGCCTTCATCTGCTCGGTGGGCGCCTCGCCGGTGAGGAGCACCACGTAATTGAAGCTGGTGACGTTGATGTGCGCCTGGTCCCTGAGCTGTTCGCTGAAGCGCGTGCTGGCCACGGTTTCGATACGCTGGTCGCCCAGCACGATCTCCGCCTGGCGGCGGTCGGCGGCCATCATCGCGGCGGTGCCGGCGCCCGCGGCCAATACCGGAAAGCAGCCCTGCAACAGGGGCAATGCGGACAGCGCCAGTATCAGCGCAACACCGCGCGCCGCACGGCGGCCCAGGTGGTAACAGCGGGTTCGCGTCATCATTCAGCTCCCATCAGCATGAAATCGATCCCGTCGCACAGGCAGTGCAGCGTGAGCAGGTGGACTTCCTGTATGCGGCCTGTCTTTGCATGCGGCACACAGATGTTGATGTCGCCGGCGCCGAGCATTTTTGCGATCTCCCCGCCGTCCCGGCCGGTCATGGCCACCACGCGCATGTCGCGTTCGTGCGCGGCCTCGATGGCGCGGATGACGTTCTTGGAGTTGCCGCTGGTGGAGATCGCCAGCAGCACGTCGCCCGGGGAGCCCAGGGCGCTCACCTGCTTGGAGAAAATCTCCTCGAAGCTGTAATCGTTGCCGATGGCGGTCAGCGTGGAGCTGTCCGTGGTCAGCGCGATGGCGGCCAGGGGCGGGCGCTCGCGCTCGAAGCGGTTGAGCAGTTCGCCGGAAAAGTGCTGGGCGTCCGCGGCCGATCCGCCGTTGCCGCAGGCGAGGATCTTGCCGCTGGCGAGCAGCGACTGGACCATGCAGTCCACGGCCTGCGCGATGGGGCCGGTCAGGGCGGCCGCGGCCTTGAGCTTGGCCTCGACGCTGTCCTGGAACTGCCGGCTGATGCGGGCTTCCAGCCCCGAGTCGCCGGCGGCCTGCTTTTGCGTGGAGGATGCGGATGAATTTGCCATTTGATGATTTTACCTGAACCCTCTGCAGGGTCCGGGGGGGCAGCTTGTCATGGCTGAAGTTGCATGCGCGCTGAGGCGCATATGGAACTAATCCACAAATACCTCGAACTCCACGCGCAGTCGCGGATTGCGGTGCTGCTGCAGCCGGCTGATGCGCGCGGCGATGGGTTCGCCCCGGTCCAGCGCCGCTGCCAGCGCCGCGTTCTGCGCGCGCGGCACATAGCCCAGTCGGTGCGCGCCCCAGTCCACGCGGATGGCATTGGCATCATGCGCATTGTCCGGCTCGCGCACCAGCGAGAGCGCGTCGCCTGAGCGCATGGCCGAGAACACCGCCGGCGCCTGGTGGTAGTTGTAGCCCGCCAGCGGCGAGCTTTGCACCAGCATGCGCACCTGCTGGGCCGCGGCCTGCTCAGTGAGCAATATCATCGACGCAGCGAGCAGGCATCTACAGAGTGAAGGCATTGCGTATCCATTCGATGCCGCCGCCCTCGACATCGCTCATCAGCACCACATCGAAACGGCACGGCGCGGACCGGAGCCGGGCGAGATAAAGCTGCGCTGTCGCGATCAGTTTCTTCTGCTTGCGCCGGTCCACGCTGGCGGCCGCGCCGCCGAATTTTTCTGAGGACCGCAGCCTGACCTCTGCAATGACGATGGTGCCGTCGTCCTCGAGCACCAGGTCCAGTTCGCCGAAACGGCAGCGCCAGTTGCGCGCCATTACGCGCAGGCCCCGGCGCTGCAGCCAGGCGGCGGCGAAATCCTCGGCCTTGTTCCCCTGGACTTTGCTCATCATTCTCAGCCAACGTTGCTGAGGCGGAAAAGTTACACTTCCTGCTCACATCGAACGAAACATATCGGCCCACAGCGGCCCACAGACCGCGGATGGCCAAAGCGGCGTGGCACAGGAGGATGGACATGACAGTCACGCTATCGAGAGCAGGTTTTTGCGCAATTTTGCTGGCGCTGTGCCCGATGCTGGCCGCGGCGCAGGACATGCAGGACTATCCCTCCAAACCGGTGCGGCTGATTCTCGCCACCGCCCCCGGCGGCGCCGTCGACGTTCAGACGCGCCTCTTCGCGCAGAAACTGACCGATGCCATGGGCCGGCCCTTCGTCATCGAGTACAAGCCCGGCGCGTCCAACCGCATTGGCTATCAATACGCGGCCAGGTCGGCGCCCGATGGCTACAGCTTGCTGCTGGTCAATCCCACCTTCACTTTCAGCCCTTTCCTGGGCGGCAATGCCGGATATGACCCGGTGCGCGATTTCACGCCCGTTTCGCAGGTGGCCAAGGCGCCCTATGTGCTGGTGGTGAATCCGGGTCTGCCGTTCAAGTCATTGCGCGAATACCTGGATTTCGCGCGCGCCAATCCCGGGAAACTGAATGTGGGCACCGTCGGCGACGGCAGCTTCTATCACCTGGCGTTTGCCTGGCTGCACGGAGAAGCCAAGGTGCAGGTGAGCTACATCCCCTACAAGGGCGGCGCGCCCGCGCTGGTGGACGTGCTGGGCGGTCAACTGAACGCGACCCTGGGGAGTCCGCTGTCCACCCTGGGCCATATCAAGTCCGGCAAGGTGCGCGCCATCGCCGTGACCACCGCCGAGCGCAGCAGCATACTTCCCGATGTCGCCACGGTGGCCGAGCAGGGTGTGCCCGGTTATGACCTGTCGACCTGGCTGGGCTTTGTCGCACCGGCCCGGACACCAGCGGCCATCGTCAACAAGCTCAACACCGAGCTGGCCCGGGCCGCAAGAGATCAGAAGATCGTTGCGGTGCTGGAGGCCGACGGTGCAACGCCCGTGGGCGGCACGGTCGAGCAGTTCAGGCAGTTGATTGTTTCCGAAGTTGCACGCTGGGGGAAGGTCATCAAGGAGGCGGGCATCGTTGTCGCTGACTGAGTGGCGACCGAGTGCATTTATTGCCTTTTGAGATAATCACTGGCGCTAGTGATACAAGTGTTTTCAGATTAGGAGGGGGAAAAGGATGCTGACCATTACCCGGCCTCTGGCGCGCTACGTGGTGTCCACTCGCATGCAGGACCTCCCCGAAAAGGTGCGCCACGAGGGCACCCGCGCCTTCGTCAACTGGCTGGGCTGCGTGCTGGGCGGGAGCGGTGACCACCTGGTGGGGGAATCCCTGGCGATCTACGGCGAGTATTCCGGCCCGGCCCAGTCCACGGTGATCGGTCGCGGCAGGCGGGTGGATGCGCTGACCGCCACGCTGGTCAACACCACCAGCAATTTCGCCCACGGCTACAACGACACCCATCTTGCAACCGTGGCCCACCCCATGGGGGCTGCGGGCTCGGCGGTGTTCGCGCAGGCCGAGCGCCAGAAAGTGAGCGGAGAGGAGTTCGCGCTGGCCATGATCCTGGGCGTGGAAGTGGCCTGCCGCATAGGCAACATGATCACCGTGCCGCCGGCACATTGCCATGTCGGCCTGTCCACCCACGGGTTGACCAATGTATTCGGCGCGGCCGTGGCCACCGGCCGCCTGATCGGCCTGAACGAAGACCAGATGGTCTGGGCGATAGGCCTGGCCAGCCTGCAGGCCGCCGGCCTGCGCTCCGCCTACGGCACCATGGGAACCAAGTTGATCGCGGGGCAGGCGGCGCGTGCCGGAATGATGTCCGCCTTCCTCGCGCAGCGGGGCATCACCTGCTCCGAGGTGCCGCTGGAGCATCCCAAGGGATTCGCGGCGGTGTTTGCCGACCCGCCCAATCTGCCTGCGGCCATCGAGGGCCTCGGCGAGGATTTTGAGATCCTCAAGGTGGCCTACAAGCCCTATCCCTGCGGCGTGGTCATTCATCCGGCCATCAATGCCTGCCTGATGATAGCCGCCATGCCCGGATTCGACGCCGCGGCGATCGAGAACATCGAGTTGCGCGTGCATCCCATGACGGTGCAGTTGTGCGATCGACCGGAGCCGGTCGATCGGCTCCAGGCGCTGACCAGCGCGCAGCACTGGGCCGCGGCAGCGCTGCAGTATCGCGCCGCCGGACTGAAGCAGGGCACCGTTGAATGCGTGCGCAGTCCGCAGATGACGGCCCTGCGCAGGCGTGTTGTGCTGAAGGGGCATCCGGAACTGGATGGCAGTGCTGCGGTGGTGGTCGTCAGCCTGAAAGACGGGCGCAAGCTGGAGGCGTCGGTGGAACAGTCACAGGGCAGTCTGGAGCGCCCCATGACCGATGACGAACTGAGCGACAAGTTCCGCAACCAGGCGACGCTGGTGCTGACCGGGGAAAAAGCAGAAGCCCTGCTGGGCGAGTCATGGCGCTTGCCCGAGCTGAGGGACGTAGGATCACTGGCGGCAAAGTATTTTGCTGTTTAGAACTGATGCGTTGTCCAATCGACATGAGGAGATCGCCTTGACGATGAAAACACTTGCGCGAGCGCGCTGGCTGCTGGCTGTGGCCGCGGTCCTGGCCGGCGGCCCGGTTGCAGCACAGCAGTCCTACCCGAACAAACCCATACGCTTCATTGTCCCGTTTGCGGCGGGTGGAAGCACTTCGGTGCTGGCGCGGCTGGTTGGAGATAGATTGACCAAGAGCTGGGGCCAGCAGGTGCTCGTGGATAACCGGCCCGGCGGCAACACCGTCATAGGAACGCAGTTTGTCGTCAAATCCCCCGCGGACGGCTACACCATCCTCATGGGAACGGCCTCACATGTGACCTATCCTCTGTTGACCCCCGCTCCCTATGACGCGATAAAGGACTTCGCCACGGTGGCCACGCTGGGGCGCAGCGAATATCTGATCGCATTGCATCCTTCGGTGCCCGCAGGCAACCTGAAGGAGTTCATCGCCTATGCGAAATCAAGACCCGGGCAGTTGAATTTTGCATCGCCGGGGGGCGGAGGACTGGGGCATCTGGCAGGGGAGCTGTTCAACATCGTCGCTGCTGTGCAGCTCCAGCACGTGCCCTACAAGGGGGCGGCTCCGGCGGTAACAGACCTGCTGGGAGGTCAGGTTCAGGTGTCTTTCGTCACGCCCATCAACGTGCTCAGCCAGATTCAGGCAGGCAAGCTGAAGGCCTTTGCCATCACCGGCAAGAACCGGCTGGAATCGCTGCCTCAAGTCCCCACTTTTGCCGAGGCCGGCCTGCCGGGGTTCGAGATGACGGTCTGGTTTGGCGTCCTGGCGCACGCCGCCACGCCCAGGGACATCATCATGAAGCTCAATAGCGAAATAAACAGCTTCCTCGCCGTGCCCGAGGTCAAGGCCAATCTGGACAGCCAGGGCATGGCTCCATTCATATCGAGTCCTGAACAGTTTGCCTCCCTGCTCAAGGCCGATAGCGAGATGTACGCCAGGGTCATCAAGGCAGCCAATATCAAAATCGATTGAACACTCAAAGAGAGATCACATGCGAATCTGGTACCAACTGTTAGCACCCAACTCAAGGCATGCCGAGTTCATCGCCTCCGTCCAGCAACTGTGCGACCAGGTCGCGGCACCGGGAACCAAGGTCGAAGTCCATGGCACTGACCCGGGGGCGTACGGAGACAATTACCGCTTCTTCGAGTACTACGATGTCCCGGTGGTGCTGAAGAATGCGCTGCGCGTGCGCAAGGACGGCGGCTACGACGCCTTCGTCCTGGGCAATTCACTGGATCCGGGGCTCATCGGCTTGCGCGAGCTGCTGGACATACCGGTGCTTTCGGTCATGGAGGTCTGCTGCCACACCGCCTGCACTATGGGCGAGAAGTTCGGCATCGTGACACCCAACAAGAAGTTCATGCCCAGGTATCGGGAGATCGTGGCGAGCTATGCGCTGCAGCAGCGCTTCGTCGGCGTGGCCAGCCTCCAGACCTATGAGCGCGTCGCCCAGCTCAACAACATGTTCCTGGACAAATCCGCCGCGGACGCCACCATCGAAGACTTCATTGCCGCCAGCAGGACCTTGATTGACCAGGGAGCCGAGGTGCTGATACCCATCGGCCCGCCCATGTCGCTGCTCGCGCACCGTAAAGTCCGTGAAGTGGACGGCGCCCTGGTGATGGATGGCTACAGCATGCTGGTCAAGGCGGCCGAAGCCATGATCGCCATGCATCGTCTGACCGGAATGTGCGTCAGCCGCAGGGGACTGTATGCGGCGCCGCCGCCCGACCTGCTGAAGAAAGGCGCGGAGCTTCACGGCTTTGATGACATGTTGTGAGTGACTGTTACAGCTAACGGAGTACGGCAATGAACCATCCAGACCAGGCGGTCCTGGCGCGCAATGCGCTTGAGACGGACAGCGTCGCTGTTCGACAGTGGCTTGAGGCACTGAATGCGGCGCTCGCCGATGGCGGCAAGGAGAAACTGCTGGCGCTGTTCGCCCCCGACAGCCATTGGCGCGACCTGCTCGCATTCACGTGGAACTTCACCCCGCTGCGGGGGGCTGATGTCATCGCAGAAGCGCTCGGCAAGCACCAGGCCAGTGCAAAAGCCGGCAACTTTGTCATTGCCCAGGGGCGCACACCGCCCCGTCGCGTCACCAGACTGGGCATCAATGTCATCGAAGCGATATTGGAGTTCGAGACGGCCATCGGCCGCGGTGACGGCGTTGTCAGGCTGCTGGCGGATGACCCATCAAAAGCATGGGTGTTCCTGACAACCCTTGAGGAGTTGCGCGGGTTTGAAGAGAAAACAGGTGCCAGGCGTCCGAGCGGCGAGGCCTATTCGCGGAATTTCGGCGGCGACAACTGGCTGGACCAGCGCACGAAAAGTCAGGAGTACGCCGACCGGGACCCCACCGTTCTTGTCATCGGCGGCGGGCAGGCCGGGCTGACCCTTGCAGCGCGGCTCGTCCACCTGGAGGTCGACACCCTGGTCGTGGACAAGCATCAGCGCGTTGGCGACAACTGGCGGGAGAGATACCACTCCCTGGCCTTGCACAACCAGATCATCGTCAATCATCTCCCCTACATGCCTTTCCCGCCGGCATGGCCCAAGTACCTGCCCAAGGACATGCTGGCCAGCTGGCTGGAGGCATATGCATGGGCCATGCAGATCAATGTGTGGACGAGCAGCGAATTCGTCGGCGGCAGCTACGATGAGGCCGCCGGGAAGTGGAAGGTGGAAATCCGCCGGGAGGATGGATCCATACGCACCCTGCACCCACGCCACCTGGTTTTTGCCAACGGCGTAAGCGGGATTCCCCGCATTCCCTCGCTTCCGGGTATGGCGGATTTTGCCGGAGAAGTGACGCACTCCGAAGGATTCAGGAACGCTGCCCGGTGGCGGGGAAAGAAGGCGCTCATTCTGGGCACCGGGACAAGCGCGCATGACATCGCCCAAGAGTTGCACAGCCATGGCGCCGATACGACCATCGTTCAGCGCGGTTCCACCACGGTGGTGAGCATCGATCCCAGCGCCAAGCTGAATTATGCCCTCTATGAAGAAGGCCCTCCTCTTGAAGACTGCGATCTGATTGCCACATCGTCTTCCTATCCCCTCAGGATCAAAGGGTATCAACTGGCCGTGAAGAGGATGGTGGAGTTCGACAAGGAGATGATTGCCGGTCTGATTGCGCGTGGATTCAAATACGATCTGGGCGAGGACGAAACCGGACATCAGATGAAATATTTCCGCAGAGGCGGCGGCTACTATCTGGATGCCGGATGCTCCGGGCTGATCATCAAAGGCGAGATTGGCCTCCTCCAGTTTGACCAGATAAAGCGGTTCGTTGCCGAAGGGGCGCAACTCAAGGATGGTTCGGTCAGAAATGCTGATCTGATTGTTCTGGCTACCGGCTACCTCACCCAGGAGGGCCTGGTGGGTCGCCTGCTCGGCGAAGCCGTTCGGGAACGGGTCGGCCAGATCTGGGGCTTCGGGCCGGACGGCGAATTCGCCAACATGTGGAAACGTACGCCGCAGGACGGATTGTGGTTCATGGCCGGAAGCATCATCCAGTGCCGTATTTATTCCAAGTACCTGGCGCTGCAGATCAAAGCCATTGAGGAAGGAATTCTCAAATGATTATTCATTCGCGATTTGCATTGTCTTTGCTTGTGCCCGCATGTCTGACCCTCTTTGGCGCCGGACAGGGTCTGGCCCAGACCAGCCCATCAGGCGGCGCTGATGTCTTTCCGACCAAACGGGTAACCATCTTCGTGGGCTTCACCCCGGGAGGCACCACAGACATCACGGCGCGGGTAATCGGAGAAAAGCTGCAGGCCAAGTGGGGCCAGCCCGTGATCATCGAGAACCGCCCCGGCGGGGGCAGCAACATCGCCCCCGCCATTGTTGCCAAGGCCCCGCCTGACGGATACACGCTGGCCCTGGGAGTCACCGGCTCGCATGGCATCAACATCAGCCTGTACAAGAATCTGCCTTTTCACCCGCTTCGGGACTTCGAGCCCATCACCCAGGGAACGCTGCATCCGAATGCGATTTTTGTCCATCCCAACTTTCCTGCCAACACCTTGCAGGAGTTGCTGGCCATGGCGCGCCGCGATCCCGAGAAGCTGGTGTTCGGACATGATGGCACCGGATCGGGAGCGCATCTCACCATGGAACTGCTGCTGTACAAGGCTGGTGCAAAAATGCAGAACGTTCCCTACAAGGGCGCAGCGGTGATGTTGACTGATCTGATCGGCGAGAGGTTGCCCGTGGCCATTACCGGAATGCCTGGTGTTATTTCCATGTACAGGGCGAAAAAGGTGAAGGTGCTGGGTGTCACGGCTCTCGCGAGATCGCCGGCCGTGCCGGAACTGCCTACCGCAGCCGAGCAGGGATTCCCGGGATTTTCCGGTGAGCCGTGGTCGGGATTTTTTGCGCCCAGGGGCACACCAAAACCGATCATCGACAAGATCGCCACCGACATCATTGCCGCCAGCCGCTTGCCGGACGTCGAGAAAAAGTTTGCGGATCAGGGGACGCGCTTCGTTGGCAGTCGTCCGGAGGAATTCAGGGCATTCGTTGCGGCCGAGATCGACAAATGGGCCGAGGCCGTGCGGGTGTCGGGCGCAACGCCGGATTGATGGGTACTTATCCCATGTTCAGCTGCGCGAACGCTTGAACGGCAGGCAAGCCATGCGCGCAGTGTTGTGCCGGGAATGGGGACCGCCGGAGTCGCTGGTGCTCGAAGACATGGCGTCGCCTGTCCCACAGAAAGACGAAGTGGTCATCTCGGTCAGGGCCGTCAACGTGTCCTTTGCCAATGTGCTGCAGATTGCCAACAAGCATCAAAACAAATATGAACGGCCCTTTTCCCCCGGTCGCGAAGTGGCCGGTCTCATCAAGGAGGTGGGAGAAGGCGTCACCCAGTTCAAGGCTGGCGATGCCGTCATCGGGCTGGGAAAACATGGCGGGTGTGCCGAGGAGGTGATCTCCGCGGTCGGCGATCTGCGCAGAATTCCCGCTGGAGTGGACTTCAAGCTGGCGGTGGCATCCGGCAGCAGCTACGTGACCGGGCTTTACGGCCTGCGTGATCGCGGTCAATTGCGCGCCGGAGAGACGCTGCTGGTGCTGGGCGCTTCCGGAGGGGTTGGCCTGGCCGCGATTGAACTGGCCAAGATGATGGGTGCAAAAGTCATCGCCTGCGCTTCCTCACAGGAAAAACTCGAGCTGTGCCGGCGCTATGGCGCTGACGAACTGGTCAATTATGAATCGGAGAATCTGCGCGAAGCCATCAAGCGTCTGACCGGCGACCGGGGCGTCGATGTCGTCTACGATCCCGTGGGCGGAAAGTACTCGGAGCCTGCCATTCGCGGCATGGCCTGGGGCGGACGTTATCTGGTGGTCGGTTTTGCGGCAGGGGACATCCCGAAGATTCCGCTCAATCTGCCGCTGTTGAAGGGCTGTTCCCTGGTCGGCGTGTGGATAGGAGGCCTGCAGGTGCGCGACCCCAAGGCCAACACCGCGCTCCTGGATGAAGTCATGTCGCTGCTGGTGGCCGGCAGGGTGAAGCCCTGCGTCTCAGCCGTGTATCCGCTGGAGCGGGTCGCGGATGCGTTGAATGATCTGAAGAATCGCAGAGTGGTGGGGAAGATCGTCGTTACTCCCCAGCGCAACTAGAGAAGGAGCATCCATGCATCGCTTTCTAGAGGCATCGGGCATTGTCGGAACGTTGGTGGCGGCTTTGATTCCGGGCATGGCCTGCTCCCAGACTGTGGACTACCCATCCAGGCCGGTGACCCTGATCGTGCCCTTCGGAGCGGGCGGTTCGACCGACATCGAAGCGCGCCTCTATGCACAGAAACTCACGGAATACAGCGGACAGGCGCATCTGGTTGATTTCAAGCCCGGGGCGAGCACCACAATAGGGTCGGCTTTCGTGGCGAAGGCCGTGCCCGACGGCTATACCCTGCTGGCCACCAACAACAGTTTCACCACCTCGCCGGCGCTGTACAAGAGCCTGTCCTACGATCCCGTCAAGGACTTTGCGCCAGTTTCTCTCATGAGCAAGCGTACGACCGTGATCGTGGCCTATCCAGGCACGCCGTACAACAGTATTCCCGAGTACATCGCCTACACCAGGGCTCATCCGGGACAGGTCAATCTCGCCACCGTCGGCATTGGTGGAAATGCGCACCTGAACGCAGCCTGGTTCCACATTCTGGCCAAGACTCAAGTTACCTTTGTCCAGTACAAGGGAGATGCGGCGGCAAGGGCGGATTTGCTGGCGGGGAGGGTGGATCTGACATTCACGACGCTGCTGGCCGCGCTGCCTTCTCTCAAGTCCGGCAAACTCAAGCTGCTGGGCATCGGCAATGCCGAACGCAGTTCCATGCTGCCGGGCGCGTTGACCGCAGCCGAGCAGGGCCTGGCGGGTTACGACGCCTCCAGCATATTCGGCATCCTTGCGCCTGTGGCTACGCCTGCAGCCATAGTCACCAAGCTCAACGCGGATCTGGTCAAGGCAGCCAGGACGCCTGATATCGCGGCCAAGCTGGAAGCCGACGGTGGCCTGGTGGTGGCCAGTACGCCACAGCAATTCCGCCAGCTGATCGTCACCCAAGTGGAGCGCTACCGCAAACTGGTGCAGGAAATCGGAATTACGCCGGAGTAATGGCAGACGGACCGGCCGGTTGTCGCATCAGCGCATTGATCGGCAATGAGCACATCAAAGGGGAACACCATGCGTATCTGGTATCAACTACTAGCGCCCAGCAGCCGGCATGGCGAGTTCATCGCCTCCGTGCAGGAATTGTGCGACCGGGTTGCTGCGCCCGGGACACATGTCGAGGTACACGGCGCCGAGCCGGGGGCGCATGGCAACAACTATCGTTTCTTCGAGTACTACGACATCATCGGCGTGCTGAAGAACGCCCTGCGGGTGCGCAAGCAGGGTGGCTACGACGCATTCGTCCTGGGCAACTCGCTTGACCCGGGCATCGTCGGACTTCGCGAGCTGCTCGACATTCCCGTGCTGACGGTGATGGAAGTGTGCTGCCATACCGCCTGCACCATGGGCGAGAAGTTCGGTGTCGTCGTGGCCAACCCCAAGTTCCTGCCGCGCTACCGGGAGACGGTGGTGGGCTATGGGCTGGGGCAACGCCTTGCCGGGATCACCAGTTTCCAATTTGAGCGTATCTACGAATTGAATCGCATGTTCGAGGACAAGGCCGTAGCCGATGCCACAATCGAAGTCTTTATTGCGGCTGCGCGCAGACTGATCGCGCAGGGGGCCGATGTGATCGTGCCCATGGGGCCGCCCATGTCGCTGCTGGCACACCGGGGAATCCGGGAGGTGGATGGTGCGATGGTGCTGGATGGTTACAGCCTGCTCGTGAAAGCTGCAGAAACCATGATCAGCATGCATCGCCTGACCGGGCATTGTGTCAGCCGCCGCGGGCTTTATGCCTCGCCGCCTGCGGACCTGCTGCGCAAGGGCGCCGAATTGCACGGCTTTGAGGACATGCTGTAGGCCTGAAGATGTTCAGCAAGTTCATCATCAAAGCTGAGGAGTATCGAATGAGAAACTTATGGCGGCATGGCATTGTTGCGCTGCTGATCGGGGTGTTCCTCGCGCCGGCATACGGCCAGCAACCCGAACGTGACTTCCCAAGCAGGCCGATTCGATTGGTGGTGCCGTTGCCGCCGGGAGCGGCGGTCGACAGCACCGCGCGGATCGTGGCGACAAAATTGGGCGTCAGGATCAAACAGCAGGTTGTCGTGGAAAACATGGCCGGTGCCAGCGGAGTGATCGGAACGGAGACCGTCGCCAGGGCGGCACCGAACGGCTATACCCTGCTGTTCGCAACGCCGACGGCCATGGTGATCGGGCCGCTGATCAACAAGAAGCTTCCGTATCACCCCGTCAGGGATTTCGAGCCTGTCAGCCTGGTGGTTTCCAATCCCTTACTGCTTGTCGTCACCAGTTCCCTGCCGGTGAATACGCCGGCTGAACTGATTGCGCTGGCAAAGAGCAAGCCCGGAGGCTTGAACTACGGCACCGCGGGGGAAGGCACGCCCAGTCACATCGCTTTCGAGCTGCTGATGAGCATGGCTGGTGTCGACATGGTTCATGTGCCGTACAAGGGCGGCGGACAGGCACAGATAGATCTGGTCAGCGGCAGAGTGCAGATGTACCTGGCTTCCATATCCGGCGTCGGCGCGAACGTAAGAGCCGGGAAACTCAAGGCGATCGCTGTCACCACCTCAAAGCGGGCAGGAGCAATGCCTGATGTCCCAACGCTGGCCGAGTCCGGCCTGCCGGGGTACGAGTTCGACACCTGGTACGCCATTTTCGCTCCGGCAAAGACGGCCCCGTCGACTGTCTCAAAACTGAATTCAGAGCTGGTGGTGGTGCTCTCTGATACGGAGTTCGTGAAGAGCATGGCCGGTCAGGGCTCCGACGTGCGTAGCAGCACGCCGGCGGCACTTGGTGGAATCGTCCGCAGCGAATCGGAACGCCTGGGAAAGCTGATCGAGAAAATGGGGCTGGTTGCCCAATAGCATTCCAGCGTAAATGCTTGAGGAGATGAATATGGGTAGCAGTAAGAAATGGATTCTGCAGATTGCATTTTCCACGCTTGGTGTTCTTCCGTCAGGCGTAGCTCTTTCGCAAACTGATGTTTATCCGTCGAAGCCGGTGCGCGTCATCATTCCCTTCGGTGCTGCCGGTTCCACCAACCTGCTGGGCCGGGTGGTGGCGGATTTCCTCAGCAAGGACCTGGGGCAGGCATTCGTCGTTTTGAACCTGCCGGGCGCCGGAGGATCGATAGGCACAACCCAGGTTGTTCGTGCTCCCAGCGATGGCTACACCTTGATGGTGGGAACACCGGGCCCCATGGTCAACAGCCCTCATCTGGGGTCGAAACTGGAATACGACCCGGTGAAGGACTTTCAGGCCGTCGGCTTTCTGTGGACTCAGCCAATGGTCGTGCTGGTGAGCAGGGAGGCCCCGTTTCGCACGCTGAAGGAGTTCATCGCCGAGGCCAAGCGGCAGCCTGGGAAGCTTTTCTATGGTTCCTCGGGAGTGGGCAGCACCAGCCACCTTGCGGGGGAAATATTCAACCTGGTCGCAGGAGTAAAACTTGAGCATGTCCCCTACAAGGATGGCGGGATAAAGATGGCTGATTTGAAATCGCGCAGAACCCATGTGGTATTCACCACTCCCGTGGCAGTGGTGACAGAAGGGGACATGTTCCTCACCCTGGCGGTGGCCGCGCCGGCGCGATCAGGCTTCATACCTTCAGTGCCTACGTCAGCCGAAGCCGGGCTTGCCGATTTCAATTACAGCTCCTGGGGAGGATTGTTCGCGCGAACGGGCACGCCCACGACCATACTGGACAAGCTAGGCGCCTCGGTTGCCCGCGGATTGAAAGCGCAAAGCACGCGAGAGCGTTTCCTGGCTGCCGGTGTCGAGCCTCTTGCCAGCACGCCGGCGGAGTTGATGCGTCATGTAGCCAGCGAAAATAACCTGGTCAGGAAGCTCGTCGAAACCACCGGTCTCAAGGTGGAGGAGTGAAGCACGGTTGAATCGAGTCGTGACAGGTCTGCATCTGGCGATATTTGAAATATCCCGAAGACACAAGGGGCATGAAAAATGCAAAGATGGGTGAACACCGAGGAAGTGAACTGCGAGCCGACGCAAGAAGCGGAATTTCACGATTGGTACCAGAAGGTCCATGTTCCCCGCATGTTCAGTACGGCCAACTACAGTGGCGTAAAACAATTCGAGGCCAAGGAGGCAAGGGACGGGCGGGGCAGGTTTCTGTCCGTCTACGATCTGGAGGCCGAAGCCGTCGATTCACGCCTGACCCAGAGCCAGCCCATCACCCAGAGCGACCTGGTCACGCCCATCTGGCAAAACGTGTTCTGGAGAGAGACCTCCGAGCATCGTGCATCTGACTTCCAGAAGTCCAGTCTGCAACGCTGGTTGATGGTGGTGGAGGTGCACGCCGCGCCGTCCCGGGAAGCGGAATTCACCGAGTGGTACGACAACATGCATGTCCCTGATGTCCTGAAAACCCCGGGCTATGTGGCGGCCAGGCGCTACGAGATCAGGGACAGGCACGATGGACGGGGGAAATACCTGGCGCTTTACTACCTCGATACCAACGACATAGACCAGAGCGTAAAAGGGCGCCGCGCCAAGCGGGAGATCGAGGAGCAACTGGGGCGCTCCAGCACCTCGCGCAAGGAGCTCACCATCAAGGTATGGCGAAATGTCCTGTGGAAGGAGATCTACCGCTGCTCGAACAAGGACAACGCCGGCGGCGGTTTCTTCCCCGATTGACATACTTCGTCCTGCTTTTCGGTTCCACGGATAATTATCAATATACAACTAGATGCGTTGACTATTCTGCATCTTCGAAGTCATTGTAATCAGATTATTTGTCCGAAATGTCAGCTCCGGCCGGTCCCTCAGCCGCGCAGCGTGGTCAAGTCGATGGCGCCGTCAAAGAACGAAGGGGCCGATTTCAGGAAGCCTGCTATGCGATCCTTGCCCCATCCCCCGTATTCGCAATTCAGCCGGAACTTGTTCTCGATCTCCTCGCGCGTGAGCGGCTCCTGCGCGCCGCCGCGGATGTGCGGCTGGCGCTCTTCCATGACGCGGCCATCCTTGAGGGTCATGCGGATGTGGCCGGTGTAGGCATTGGGATAGGGGTTGTTCGGATCGACCACGTAGCGCACCTTGCCGGCGAGCTCGAGCACGCGCGGATCGCGAACGGTCTTCTCGCTGAAGGCGGCCAGCCCCGCCTCGCCGGTGACGAAAGCCACGGCGACGTTGAAGGGACAGCTGAACTTGGCCCCGTATTCATTGGCCGGCCTGTGCTTGGAGGCGAGCGGCTCCCACAGGCGATGCACATAGCCCTCGGCGGTCTCGCACAGCACCTCGGCCACGTCCTCGGCCTTGAACCCGCGCTTGGCCAGACGCAGCGCGCAATCGATGTAGGGCTGGTTCATGGTGCCGGTGGCATAGGGCTTGAAGGTGATCCCCTGCATGTGCCAGTGCCGGCCGAAATCGCCGGTGAGCGCTTCGTAGTCACCCTCGGCCGAGTGGGCAAAGCCGTTGTACAGGCCGTGCGTGCCCTCGAACACCGTGCGCGGGCCGAGAAAGCCCTCGCGTCCCAGGCGCGCCGCCTGCAGGCCGATCTGTGCCGCCCAGCCCGCGTGCAGGCGCTTGGTCCAGGCGCCTTCGGCCAGGTATTCGATGATGCCGCTGGCCATGCTGCCGGCGATGCCCAGCGCATCCACGGTTTGTTTCCTGTTCAGGCCCAGCGTCACGCACACCGCCAGCGTCGCGCCCATCGCACCGAGCACGCCGGTGGGATGAAAGCCCGCCTTGTGTATGCCCTTGGGCACCACCATGGACATGCGGCACAGCGCTTCCACGCCGGCCACGGTGCCCAGAAGCGCGGCACGGCCGTCGCGGCCGAAGCGCTCGCAGGCGGCCAGCACCGCGGGGATGACCACGGCGCTGGAGTGCACCGGGCCACCCTCGAAGGTGTCATCGAAGTCCTCGCCATGGGTGGCGGTGCCGTTGATCATGGCCGCGGTCTCGGGTGCGTAACCCGAGGCGTGGCCGATGGCAGTGGCCGGGCCGCCTGAATCCACGGCGGCCAGCATGCCGCGGATGTAGTCGGTGTTGCGCGCGGCGATGCACAGGCCCACCACGTCGGTGAGCAGCGCTTCGGTGCGCTCGCGCACCGCGGCCGGGATGGCGGCCGGGGTGAGCGCGAGCGCGCGCTCGGCCAGGGTTTCGGCGACCGAGGTCGCGGGCAGTTCCTTCATGCCTGCACCAGGCTATCTGACCAGCTTCGCGCCGGCGTCCTTGAGTATGCCGCGCATCAGGTTGGTGTACTCATCGAAGAACTTGGCCAGCTCGGCGCTCTTCATATAGCCGTCCTGGAACTGGTTGTCCTCCAGATACTTCTTCCAGGCAGGCGAGCGCGACACGCGCAGGAACAGGTCTTCGTAGTAGGCGATCACGTCCGGGGTGAAGCCCGGGGGCGCCACCACGCCGCGCACCTGCGGCACATTGGGGATGTCAAACCCCGCTTCCTTCACCGTGGGCGCGTTGGGAAAGCCCGCCAGCCGCGCCTCGGACACCTGTGCCAGCACGCGCATGTTGCCCGCCTTGATGTGCTCGCCGGCTTCCTGCGGCTCCAGCACCATCATCTGCACGTGGCCGCCCAGGAGCGCGGCGATGCGCTCGCCGCCGCCGGGGAAGGAGATGTAGGCCCAGTTCGCGCCGGTGTTCTTCATCAGCAACTGGCGCACCACGTTGTCGCGCGCGGTGATGGAGCCGCCGGACTGCTTCAACTGGCCGGGCGCTTTCTTCGCCGCGTCGGTGAATTCGCGCAGGGTCTTGTAGGGTGCGTCATTCTTGACCGCGATCACCGCCGGCTCCAGCACCAGGCGCGCGATGGGGGTCATTTCCTTGACGGTATTGTTGGCTTCGGCCTGGGTGAGCGGATTGGTGGTCCAGTTGCCGGTGAAGATGGCCACGGCATGGGTGTCACCGCGCTTTTCCACGACGTAGTTCATGGCGGTGACGCCGTTGCCGCCGGGCTTGTTGTTCACGGTGATGCGCACCGTGGCAAGCTTTTCCCTGTCCACCAGTTGCGAGATAAAGCGCGCCAGGATGTCGGCGCCGCCGCCGGCGGCGGTGTGCACGATCATTTCGATGGGCTTGGACGGCTTGAACTGTGCTGCCGCGGCGAGCGGCAGTGACAGGGCGAATGCTGCTGCGACTACCTGGATGCTTGTGCGCATGATCGTTCTCCTCCGAATGTCAGAACTATGTGTCAAAACCAAAGTTGTCCTGGCTACTGATCGCTTTCACTTTCCCTGAGGGCCTGGAGGCGCCAGGTGTTGGCCCTGCGGAACAGGGGCAGCAGCAGTATGGCCGCGGCCAGCGCCAGCATGGTCGCCGATATCGGCCTGGACCACAGGATGGACAGATCACCCTGCGACATCATAAGCGACTGGCGCAGCGCCCGCTCCATGCTGTCGCCCAGCACCAGCCCGAGGATCAGCGGCGCCGAGGGGTAGTCGAGCTTCCTCATGGCATAGCCCAGCAGCCCGAAGGCGCCCAGCAGCCAGCAGTCGAACAGGCTGCCCGAGACGCTGTACACGCCGACGATGGAAATGCCGAAGATCAGCGGATAGAGCAGGTACACCGGCAGCTTTAGGATCTGCGCGAACAGCGGAATGAGCGGCAGGTTGAGCACCAGCAGCATGACATTGCCCACGTACATGCTGGCCACCAGCCCCCAGAACAGAGTGGGGTTGTCCGAGATCATCAGCGGTCCGGGACGCAGGCCCCACAGGATGAAAGCCGCCAGCAGGATGGCGGTGGTGCCCGAGCCCGGTATGCCCAGGGTCAGCAGCGGCACCAGCGCGCCGCCGGTCTCGGAGTTGTTCGCCCCTTCGGGCGCGGCCACGCCCTCGGGCACGCCGGTGCCGAATTTCTCCGGATGTTTGGACACGGCTTTTTCCACGCCGTAGGAAATGAAGGAGGCGATGGTGGAGCCGGCGCCGGGCAGCACGCCGATGAGAAAGCCGATCACCGACCCTTGAGCGAAGGCGAAGCGGCAGGCCTTCAACTCCGCCATGCTGGGCAGCAGATTGCGCAAGCCCTTGGGCACCGGCAGCATCTGCGGCTCCTCGCGCCTTTCCATGTTGCCCAGCACCTCGCCCAGGGCGAACACGCCGATGGCGACGATGACGAAATCAATGCCGTCCAGCAACTCGCTGTTGCCGAAGGTAAAGCGCGACACCGCGGTGAACAGATCGGTGCCCATGCTGGCGATCCACAGGCCCACCACCATGGCCAGCAGCGCCTTCACCAGCGACTCCCCGGCCAGCAGCACCACCATGGCCAGGCCAAAGACCATGAGCGCGAAATACTCCGGCGAACTGAAGGCCAGGCCCAGCCTGGCCAGCGGCGGGGCGATCAGCATCAGTCCCACCACGCCCACCGAACCTGCAATGAAGGAAGCAATCGCGGCGATGCCCAGGGCGGCGCCGGCGCGGCCCTTGCGCGCCATCTGGTAGCCGTCCAGGCAGGTGACCACCGATGAGGATTCACCCGGCACATTGAGCAGGATGGAAGTGGTGGAGCCGCCGTACTTGGCGCCGTAGTAGATCCCCGCCAGCATGATGAGGGCGCTGGTGGGGTCCATGCTGAAGGTGAGCGGCAGCAGCATGGCGATG
>CAXNIK010000028.1:0-19180 GCA_964202115.1 Burkholderiales bacterium | reverse complement strand
CACCGGCCAGCGCGGGTTCAGCGCCGAAGTCGGGTCCTGGAACACGATCTGCACGCCGCGGCGCCCGGCCTCCGCCGCGCGGTCGCCTGCGCCGGTGAGCTCTGCACCATCCAGACGAACGGAGCCGGACTCCACCGGACCCAGACCGGCAATGGCGCGCGCGATGGTGGACTTGCCCGATCCGGACTCGCCGATCAGCGCCAGCGTGCTGCCTCGGGCGATGGTGAAGGACACATCCACGACTGCCTGCACCGGGCGGCGTGTCAGGCCGCGGTACACGACGTTCAGTTTGTCCACGCTGAGCAGCGTGTCCGCGGCGCCGACCGGCGCGGCGCCGTCCGACGGCACTTGCTCGCGGGTATTCATGCAACCTTCTCCGCGAATGCACCCAGTTTGGCGCCTTCAGCGGCGCGCCAGCAGCGCAGGGCGTGATCCTTGGTGAGGGGCGAGAGCAGCTGCGCGCGCTCGCAGCTATCGGCCGCGGCCGGGCAGCGCGGCTGGAAGCGGCAACCGGCCGGCCAGTTGCCGGGCATGGGCGGCGTGCCCGGTATGCCGCCGCGAAGGATTCCGATCTGGGAGAGGTCAGGCACGCAGCGCACCAGGCCCTGGGTATAGGGATGCAGCGGCGAGCGCAGCAAGGTGTCGGCCAGCCCGAGTTCGACCAGCTCGCCGGCGTAGGCAACGGCGATGCGGTGGCACAGCCGTGCCACCAGGCCCAGGTCATGGCTGATGAACAGCACGGCGATGCCCTGGTCGCGGCTGAGTTTTTCCAGCAGGCGCACGATCTCGTCCTGGGTGGTGACATCCAGCGAAGTTGTCGGCTCGTCGGCGAGCAGCAGTTTCGCGCCGCCCGCCAGGGCCATGGCGATCATCACGCGCTGGCACATGCCGCCGGAGAACTGATGGGGATAGAACCCCAGGCGACTGCGAGGTTCCGGGATGCCGACCATGTCCAGCAGTTCGACGGCACGGTCGCGCGCCTTGCTCTTGGGAAGCTTGTGGTGAGCCCTGATCGCGGCGATCAGTTGGACGCCTATGGTGAAGGTGGGGTTGAGCGCGGCCACCGGTTCCTGGAACACCATGCCCATGCGGCTGCCGCGCAGCGTCCTGATCTCGCGCTCGGGCAGGGCAAGCAGGTCCCTGCCTTCGAACATGATCTTGCCGGTGGCCTTGATGGTGGGCGGCAACAGCCGCATCACCGCCAGCGCGGTCAGGGTCTTGCCGCTGCCGCTTTCGCCGACCAGGCCGAAGATCTCGCCAGTCTGGATTTCAAAGGAGACGCCCGACAGCAGCGCTGCGCCGCCGCGGTCCGCGGTGAGCTGCAGGCACAGGTTTTCCACTGCGAGCGCGGGAATACCCATGGATTACCAGTAGGTAGCCGTGTACAGGAAATAAGATCTTTTTGGCGCGACGCTGGCGCCAGCAGGCAAGGAAGTGCTCTTTCTTGCGGCTTTCAACGCTTCCTCCTCGTCGCGTTTGTACCGACCGGTGATTCTATGTGTCGATACTACTTTCGTCCAATAACAAAGCGGATATTTCTCATTAGTCTTTACTAATCGGAAACTCAAGTTCAAACGCGTTCGCATTTGCGACCAACTGAAGATGCGTGCGCTTGAGTCGAAAACGACAGCTGTCCTAAATACAGGCTGGATGAGCTCAGGAATTTGCGTCCAGCACTTTCAGGACATCGGCCGGCGGTTGGGTATAGGCCCAGCGCCGGCCAACACCCAGGCCGGTCTTGCGTTTCATGTTGACCATGAGTTCCGCGTAAAGCAGGCTGGCTCCTACTGCGTCCAGGACGGTTGCTCCATCGATGGATTTCACATCGTTCCAGAACATGACCTCGTTCAACACGCCTTCGGCAGGAATGACCACGTCGGCACCGGCATCCACGGCCTTCCTGGCGGCGGCGCAGAAATCATCGATGACGGGCTTGGGCTCTTTGAGAGCGTCGTCGAGTTTTCTTTCATTGATGGGGTTCGACAGGGTGACCATCTCGCGCATGCGCGCGCCCAGGCCGTGGCGCTCGATGACCGGACGCAAGCGGACCAGTTGCGCGGAATTGAGCGCAACCAGGCTGAACTGCTCGCCCATTGAGCAAGCCAGCAGCATGGCGCTCTCGGCCATCCCGACCACGGGAATGTTCAGCAAGGAACGAATTTCGCCCAGGAAGGGTTCACTGAAACTGCCAAGGATGACAGCATCGTAGCCTTGCGCCTCGGCGCGGCGACAGACGCCTATCACTTCGCCCTGTATGACATGCTTGGCATAGACATAGCGGTACATCTCGGTCGGCATGTGCGAGTCGAACCACTTGTCTGAAATCCCGTTGACGGCGACTTCAACGCCATCCTGGCAGACGCGCTTTGCATGGCGTTGCAGAGCGTCCTTGTAGTTGGGCAGATGGGTCAGGCTGGTCATTGACTGGTACCAGAAGCGTGCTTTCATTGGAAACCCCTGCTCCTATCGGCATGGATGGCAGCCGCATGGGCGCGGCCGTGAGGACCGGCTTCGCCTGGCAGCATGGCCGGTGGCGAAGATTAGTTGTCGATCTTGATGTTGGCTGTCTTGATGATCCTGGCGAACTTGGCCATCTCCGACTTCATCAGAGCGGAAAACTGTTCCGGTGTGGAGACCAAAGGGGCAACGCCCTGCTTGGCCAGTTGTTCCTTGACCTCGGCGGTGGCCAGCATCTTCGCCGTTTCCATCGACAATTTGTTGACCAGGTCTGCGGGCGTGGCTGCCGGGGCCAGAATGCCGAACCAGGTTTTCATCTCGAATCCAGACAGACCGGCCTCGGGGAAACTGGGCAATTGCGGCAGCACCGGCGATCGTGCGTCGCTGGCATAGGCGATGGCCTTGAGCTTGCCGCTTTTGATGAGCTGCAGCACATTGACCGGCGAACTGAACATGACCTGCACCTGGCCGCCGAGCAGGTCGGTGAGGGCGGGACCTGATCCCTTGTAGGCGATTTGCTGCATCTTGATGCCTGCCAGCATGTTGAAGTACTCGCCGGCCATGTGTATCCCGGTGCCATTGCCTGAGGTGGCGTAGTTGAGTTTGCCAGGGCTGGCTTTGGCCAAGGCGATGAGCTCCTGCAGACTGCCGGCCGGCACCGAAGGGTGCACCACCAGCACGTATTCGCTGCTGGCTATGGTGGCGATGGCAGCAAAATCCTTGATGGCATCGTAGGGCGTGCTGACCAGGTTGGCGACGATGACGTGGTCCGCTGCGATGGTCATCAGGGTGTACCCGTCCGGCGCTGCTTTGGCCACGGCGTCGGCGCCGATGACGGTGTTGCCTCCAGGACGATTGTCCACGATCACCTGCTGGCCCCAGCTTTCGGTGAACTTCTGGCCGACCAGGCGGGCCATGGCGGTGACGCTGCCCCCCGGCGTGTACGGACTGATCATGCGTATGGGTTTGCTGGGATAGGCCTGCTGCGCAAAGGCGGTGGTCGCCGTCATCAGTACACTCGTGAACAACGCCGACATCACTGCAGGTTTCATTTGCTCCTCCTTGTACAAGGGCGGCTTGCATGTCTGACCGTCTGCGCGGCTTTTCCATGCTGCTGGTTATTATGCGCCCAACGTTAGCCGTCATTCATGCCGGCTTGCGGCTGCCTGGTGAAAGGAATGAGGGCTAGATGGCGTCGCGCGCGATCGAACCCGCGTCGGCCAGTTTGTCCAGTCCACGGCAGGCTGCGACCAGTCTGACACAACGTTCGGCCCCGACCACATCCCTGCACTGGTCGGTGAACTTCGTTTCGAGCTGAGCATCGGTCATGGGATTGCCGGCGCCGCCTATGCCGTGCTTGATGTTGCACACCAGCGCGCGTCCGTCGTGAAGGTGCACGGTCACCTCCGCGGAATCGGTCTTGCGCGAGGAATCTTCGATGGCGGTGATGCGGTCCTGAAAGGCGTTGAGTTCCGGGTCATGCACGTAGGCATTGTTGAACACCTCCAGTCCGGAACTGCCACGCACCAGCACCGAGGCGACCCAGTGATGCAGGCTCACATGGGCTTCGAACTCGTCGTTGGGATGAGGACGATTGCACAGGGCCATGGCGCCGGGCGAGGCCTTGATGGTTACCCGTTCTATCCGGGTGGCATCCAGGGCATGCTGCCGGTGCAGTTCCAGGCAGGCATCGATGATGGCATGGATGACGACGCCGCCTGCGTAGGGCTTGTAGGTGTTGCGCAGTATCTCGAATTCCTGGCCCAGGCCGCCCAGCAAAGCGGGAAGGTTCACCTCTTCGCAGAACACGTCGAAGTAGCCATTGTGCTTTTCCAGAGCGGCACTGCCGCCGGTGAAGCCCTGACTGGCCAGCAGCGCGGCGCGCAACCCCGACTGTCCGGCATGGGCGGGGGTGAAGGCCGTGCACATGGTGCCGTGCAACGAGCGCATGCCCGAAGCCTGGCAGGCCGCGATGCCTATCGCCCAGCGCGTGTGCTCGACATCCAGGCCCAGCAGTTTCGCCGAGGCCAGCGCCGTTCCTATGGAGCAGGTGATGCCGGTTTGCGACCAGGCCACTGTTCCGCGCGCGGGCGGCACCGAAATCGCCTTGCTCAGGCGGCAATTGATCTCCACGCCCAGGGTAAAGGCGGTCAACAACTCGCGGCCATGCACCGGCTGGCGCTCCGCCAGCGCCAGCGCCGCGGCAAAAACCGGACCGGAAGGGTGGACGATGGCTTCCGCGTGGGTGTCGTCATAGCCGTAGACGCTGGAAGCGATGCAGTTGATCAATGTGGCATGCAGCACGTCGGACTTGCGGCCCCGGCCAAGCAAGGTGGCCTGGGGCGGACCGGTCATGTCGGCAAGCGCCTGGTCCGCCATGTTGACCGTCTCATGGCGCGCACCGCCTATGGCGCATCCGAGGACATTCAGGAACGAGCGCTTGGCCTCGCGCTGAACGTTTGCCGGCAGATCATCCGGCTGCGTCGTCAGGACGTATTGCGCCAGTTGATCGGTGACCGCTGCGTTCGCCATGCGCTCCTTCCAGCCCTACGCAGCCTTGGCCGCCTGCGCCGCCCCGCGCCCGGCGATGCGACCGAACACCGCACCTGACACAAGCCCCGTGCCGCTGCCGTAATTGAAGTAGAACAGCCCGCCCACCATTTCGCCGGCGCAATACAGGCCGGGGATTTTGTGCAGGTGCACATTGAGTACCTGCCCGGTCTCGCGGTCGATGCGCAGCCCGCCGAAGGTGAAGGTGATGCCGCAGGTGGTGGCATAGCCGTCGAAGGGCGGGGTGTCGAGCTTCTGCGCCCAGTTGGACTTGGGCGGCTCGATGCCTGTGGTGCCCTTGCCGTCCTTGATGGTGTGCTCGAACTTCACGTCATCTTTCACCGCGGCGTTGTACTCGCGCACGGTCTTGAGGAAGCCTTCGGGGTTGACGCCTTCAAGCTTGGTGGCCAGTTCCTCCAGGGTGTTGGCGCTGACCTTGGTCATGTACTTGATGCGGTATTCCGAGCGCAACAGCTTGGACACCTTGGCATCGAACACCTGCCAGGCGAACTGCCCCGGTTGCTGCAACACCGCGCCGCCGTACTTGGCGTAGGTGAAGGAGTGGAAGTCCGCGCCTTCATCGACGAAGCGCTTGCCCGAGGAATTGATCAAGAGGCCAAAGATGTAGCTGTGCTTCTGGTACTGGTCGCCGATGGCGATGTCGCCGAACTCGGGCGCATTGCGGTCCCAGCCGGTGGCATGACAGCCTGACCAGTTGCCGTAGGGCGCGGCACCGATGTTCAGTGCCATCTTCAGGCCGTCGCCCTGGTTGAAGCGGCTGCCGCGCACCTTGGCCAGTTCCCAGCCGGGGCCGAGGTAACGGGCGCGCATTTCGGGGTTGGCCTCAAAGCCACCGCAGGCCAGCACCACCGACTTGGCGCGCAGTTCCACCGCCTTGCCCTTTTGCTGGGCGCGCACGCCGCTGACTTTTTCGCCGTCATAGAGAAGCTCAATGGCACGCGTTTCGTAGGACACGGGGATGCCCAGTTTCTTGGCGGTGACGTCCAGCATCTGTACCAGGCCGGCGCCGCCGCCTGAAGCTTCGATGGGCAGGCCGCCGAAGAACTTGCGCTTGCCGTCCACCATGGCCGACTGCCGGCCGAAGTTGGGCACCACGCGAACGCCCTTGGAGCGCAGCCAGATCATGGTGTCCAGGCTCTGCGTCACCAGGGTCTCGCACAGATCAGGATCGGTGCGAAAGCTGGTGAGGCTGTACATGCTGTCGAAAAACTCGTCCTGGGTGAAGGTGCCGAAGTCGCTGGTATTCACCTCTTCGTCGGTGAGCTCGGTGACCTTCTTCAGGTCTTCCACGCCGTTGAAGGCAAAGCGCATCACGCCGCCGGCGAAGCGGCTGTTGCCGCCGGATTCGTCCTCGGTGGCGGCTTCCAGCATCAGGACCTTTGCACCGTTCTCGTGCGCGGAAACGGCGGCGCACAGGGCGGCGTTGCCCTTGCCCACCACGATGACGTCGTATTGATCAGCCATGGGTCTCATTCTCCTGTAGATCCTGTTTGGTATGCCATAGTATTCTAGCAAAGCCGCCAGCCTTGCTGGCCGGTCTTCCCGAGGAGACGGCCGACTTTTCGCGGCAAGCTGCGGCTGTGCGAAAATCACGCCTAATCCGCTGTCTCCCTCCCCGCCAAGTCCGTGGCGGCGCAGGCCTGCTTTTCCAGGAAGGGCGGCGATCATAACAATGTTCACCGGATGCGTGCGGCACCAGCCGGACGGTCTGCGGTGGAAATTTTTGAACTTGGAGGGCAGGTGAGCACCAATTCCACAGCCGGCAAGCCGGTCGATCTCAATCGCCCGGACCTGAATCGACTCATGCAGGCACGTTCCATCGCCATCGTCGGCGCGTCGGACAACAAGGCCAGCATCGGCGGCCAACCCGTAACCTTCCTGACCGAGTTTGGTTACCAGGGCAAGGTCTATCCCATCAACCCGCGGCTGAAGGAGATTCGCGGCGTGGCCTGCTATCCCTCGGTGATGGACCTTCCGGAGATCCCGGATGTGGCCATCGTGGCGGTTAACGCCAAGCTGGTGGCAGGTGTCATCGAGCAATGTGGCAAGAAGGGCGTCCCCTTCGCCATCATCCTGTCCTCGGGTTTCAAGGAGGTCGGCGCCGAGGGCCTGAAGCTGGAGCTGGAGCTGAAGGAAGTCATCGCCAAGGCCGGCCTTCGGGTTGTGGGGCCCAACTGCCTGGGTATCATCAACCTCACCAATCACATGCATGCGGGCTTCGGCTCGGGCTTCCAGTACAACGATATCACCCGCGGCCCGGTGGCCATGATCACCCAGAGCGGTGGCTTCGGCCTGACCATGGTGACCGCCATCGAGCGTGCCGGCATGGGCTTCAATTACATCGTGTCCATCGGCAACAGCCTGGACCTGAATTCCCTGGACTTCCTCGAGTACTACCTGGAGCGTCCCGAGGTGAAGGTGGTGACCACCTTCATCGAGGGCATTGCCGACGGCGAACGCCTGACGCGCATCGGCAGGCGCGCTCTGGAAGTGGGCAAGCCCATTCTGGTGTGGAAGGTAGGCAATACCTCCACCGGCCTGAAGGCCGCGGCCTCGCACACCGCCAGCCTGGCGGCCAGCTACGACCTGTACAAGACGGCCTTCCGTGCCGGCGGCTTCATCGAGATCGCCGATGCCAACGACGTGGTGGACATCGCGCGCGTTTTCAACACGGGCAAGCTGCCCTCGGGCAACCGCCTGGCCATGGTCAGCGGCTCCGGCGGTGCTGGCGTGCTGGTGGCCGACCGCGCCGATGCAACCGGCATGACCATGCCCGACCTGCTGCCGGACACGCTGATCAAGCTGAAGGCCATCCTGCCGGGCTTCGCTTCGGCCGCGAACCCGGTGGATATCTCCGGGCAGACCAGCAAGGACGGCACCAGCGTGTCCAACAATGCGCTGCGGCTGGTACTGGCCGATCCCAACATCGACATGGTGGTCATCCGCTCCAAGCAGAGCACCAATACCAAGGCGCAGATGGACGAGTACATGGAGATCGTCCGCAACACGCCCAAGCCGGTGATGATCGCCTTCGGTCCCGACCGCGACGACGAGGCCAAGGAGGTGTTTACACAGAACGAGATTCCCTGGCATGTCACGCCCCCACGCGCCGCGCGCGCCGCCGCGGCGCTGAACGAATTCGCCACCAGGCAGCGGCACTATTTGGCTTCGAAGAAGGACGAAGCGCGTCTGGTTGCGAGGCAGGAACTGAAGTTGCCTGCAGGCGAAGCGACGCTGAGCGAGTACGCCGCAAAGGCGGTGTTGAAGGCCTACGGCATTCCAGTGGTGGGCGAGGCCAACCTGTCCATCGAAGAGGTGAGGGCATTGAAGGAAGCCCCCTTCCCCTTCCCGATGGTGGTGAAGATCAATTCGGCCGACATTCCACATAAAACCGAAGCGGGTGGCGTGAAGCTGGGCATCAAGAGCCTGGAGGAACTCAAGGCGGCAGCCGAGGAAGTCACGAAAAACGCGCTGGCCTACAAGCCTGGCGCCAAGCTCGAAGGCGTGCTGCTGCAGCAGATGGCCAGCGGTCTGGAGGTGATCGTGGGTGGGCTGAACGACGCCGTCTTCGGGCCTACGGTGGTGTTCGGCCTGGGGGGCATCTTTGCCGAGGTGCTGAAGGATGTGACCTACCGCTTCGCGCCGTTCGGCATCGAGGCGGCGCGCGAGATGGTGCAGGAGATCAAGGGGGCGGTGGTGATGAACGGCTATCGCGGCCAGGACAAGCTGGACGTGGAAGGCGTGGCGCAGGTGCTGTCGCGGGTGTCGTGGCTGCTGCACGACCACCGCGAGCGCATCGCGGAGATGGACATCAACCCGCTGTTCATGACCCCGAAGTCCATCACCGCGGCAGACGCATTGATTACATTAAAGTCGTAGAAGTCCATCCAGTCTGTATGGTCGTAGAAAATTGATAATAATATTTGAAACAAGCGCTTCAAATTGAGAGGACAACATGGCAACCGACACTACTGCCGCATCCATGGCGATGAACGAGATGAAGGTCTCGCCCGCCGCGACCTACATCGAATACTGCAAGAAGGGGCAACTGGCCTACCAGGTCAGCCTGGACGACAACCAGCCGTTTTTCTATCCGCGTGTTGCGGCGCCCAAGACCGGCAGCCGCAACCTGGAATGGCGCGTGAGCAAGGGACTGGGCACGGTGTACGCGACCACCACCACCACCGATGTGAAGAAGGGTAATCCCGACTACAACGTCGTCCTGATCGACATCGATGAGGGCTTTCGCATGATGAGCCGCGTCGAGGACATCTCTTCCACCGAGGTGAAAGTGGGTATGCGCGTGAAGATGCGCATGCATCCTGGAGACGACAAGAACCCGCCCTATCCTGTATTCATTCCCGCGGACGCAAAGTCAGGAGCGGCCAAATGAGCGCGCAAGGACTGAAAAGAGGCAGCGTCGCCATCGTCGGCGCGGCCGAGGCCGACCTGGGGCAGGTCGTTCCCGAGACCACGCCGGTGGATCTCATGGCGCAGGCCACCCTGCGCGCGCTGGATGACGCCGGCCTGAAGCTGTCTGATGTGGATGGCGTGTTCGCCGCCGCCAGCCAGTTGTCCATGGCCTCGGTGGATGTGTGCGAATACCTGGGACTGCAGCCGAAATACCAGGACTCCACGCGCATCGGCGGCTCGGCCTTCATGTCGCTGCTGTCGCATGCGCACCTGGCGCTGCAGAGCGGCCTGTGCAGCGTGGCCATGATCACCTACGGCAGCACCCAGCGCATCATGACCCGCGCCGCCGCCTCGCCGCGGGAATGGAACCAGTACGAGACGCCTTATCGCATGCGCTCGCCGGTGGGCGCCTATGCCCTGGCCGCCAGCCGTCACATGGCGCAGTACGGCACCACGCGCGATCAGATCGCCGAAGTCGCGGTGTCGGCGCGCCAGTGGGCGCTGCTCAACCCGCGCGCCTGGGAGAAAGACCCGCTCACCATCGAGGACGTGAAGAACGCGCGGCCCGTGAGCACGCCCTTCACCGTGCGCGACTGCTGCCTGGTCAATGACGGCGGCGGCGCCATCATCGTTACCACCGCGGAACGCGCCAAGTCGCTGAAGAAGCCCCCGGTCTACGTGCTGGGGTCAGGCGAGTGCATGAGCCATCGCAATATCACCAGCATGGCCGACCTGACCGTCACCGGCGCGGCTGTGTCCGGTCCGCAGGCCTTCAAGGCGGCGGGGCTGAAGTCCTCGGATGTGAATGTGCTCGGCTTGTACGACGCCTTCACCATCAACCCCATCCTGTTCCTGGAAGACCTCGGCTTCTGCCCCAAGGGTGAGGGCGGACGATTCGTCGAGGGCGGGCGCATCGCCCCCGGCGGGGAACTGGCGGTGAATACCTCCGGCGGGGGCCTGTCCTACTGCCACCCGGGCATGTACGGGCTGATGATCCTGATCGAGCAGGTTCGCCAGGTGCGCGGCGAGGCCGGCAAGCGACAAGTAAAAGATTGCAATGTTGCACTTGCACATGGAAACGGCGGGGTATTGTCCACCCAGTGCACGGCCATCCTGGGGAGTGCAGCCACGGTGTGAGCCTGTCCTCCGGATGGGCTCAGCTACGTTAATATGTTCATATAGGAGGAAGAACATGAACTGCACACGCATCATCCTGGCAGCATTACTAGCTCTGGGGGGCATATCCCAGGCCAGTGCACAGGCTTATCCCACCAAACCGATACTCTGGATCATTCCTTACGCTCCGGGTGGCGGCACCGATGCAATCAGCCGGCCGATTTCCATCAAGCTGGGCCAGGCTCTGGGCCAGACCATCCTGTATGACAATCGCGGCGGCGCCTCCGGCATGGTTGCTGCGCAGGCGGTGGCCAAGGCCGCCCCCGATGGTTATACGTTCCTGGTCGCTGCCGGCAACACGCATACTTTTTCCACCCTGTTGTTCGCCAACCCGGGCTTCGATCCGGTGAAGGATTTTTCGCCCATCACCAATTTCGCGATCGTCCCCAATTCGTTGGTGGCGAACCCGAAGTTCCCGGCGAACAACCTGAAGGAACTGGTGGCCTACGGCAAGGCCAATCCGGGCAAGATCAACTGGGCTTCATCGGGCAATGGTGCGGGTGGCCACCTGGGCCTGGTGCTGTTCGCCAAGAACGCCGGCATCCAGGTGTTGCATATCCCGTTCAAGGGCGCCGGCCCGGCGTCGCTCGCGGTGCTGTCGGGCGATGCCGACATGATCCTCGCCAATACCGCAGTGTTCACGTCCAACATCAAGGCCGGCAAGCTGAAGGCGATCGCCGTGTCAGCATCCAAGCGCATGGACATCCTTCCGGACATGCCCACTTTCGCAGAGCAGGGTTACCCCCTCGAGACCGCGTCCTTCTACGGCCTGGTGGGGCCGGCCAGGCTGCTCCAGCCCATCATCACCAGGCTGAATGATGAACTGGTGAAAATTCTCAAATCGCCAGAGGAGACCAAACGCCTGGCTGAGAACGGCGCCTTCCCGGTAGGAGACACCCCGGCGCAGTTCACCGCCTTCATGAAAAAGGAAGTGGACACCTGGGGCCCGGTGATCCGCGCCAACAATATCAAGCCTGACTAGCCTGTACGGCCGCCGCGATCTTGCTCACGGCGGCAAAAGCAGAAAATTCGACAAGGAGAATCCAAGATGTGGACACGCGCACTCGCAGCATCACTGCTGGCACTGGCCGGTGTAACGCAGGCCTTTGCCCAGGCCAATTACCCGAACAAACCCGTTCTCTGGGTCATCCCTTATGCCCCGGGCGGCGGCACCGACGTCATTGCACGGCCGATTTCAATCAAGCTCGGCCAGGCCCTGAACCAGACCATCGTGTATGACAACCGCGGCGGGGCAGGCGGATTTCTGGCGGCGGAATTCGTCTCCCGTGCGGCGCCAGATGGCTACACCTTCCTGGTGGGGGCGGGCAACACGCACATTTTCTCGACGCTGCTGTATGACAAGCCTCCCTTTGACCCGGTCAAGGACTTCTCGCCCGTCACCAACTTCGCCATCATTCCCAACGTCCTGGTGGCCTACCCGAAGTTCCCGGCGAACAACCTGAAGGAACTGGTGGCCTATGGCAAGTCCAACCCGGGCAAGATCAACTGGGCTTCCTCAGGCAATGGCGCGGGCGGACACCTGGGTCTGGTGCTGTTTGCGAAGAACGCCGGTATCAATGTGGTGCACGTGCCATTCAAGGGAGCTGGGCCAGCTACGACCTCGGTGCTGGCTGGCCAAACCGACCTGCTGCTTGCCAACACGGGCGTGTTCCTGTCGCAGATCAAGGCCGGCAAGCTGAAGGTGCTGGGTGCAGCCGCTACCAAGCGACTGGATGCGCTCGCCGATGTCGCCACCTTCAACGAACAGGGTTTCCCGCTGGAGTCGGCGTCCTTTTACGGCCTGATAGCGCCGACCAAGACGCCCCAGCCCATCATTACCAAGATGCATGATGAAATCGTCAAGATTCTGAGAACGCCCGATGAAATCAAGCGTCTCGGGGACAACGGCGCCTTCCCGGTGGGCGATACGCCGGCGCAGTTTGTCGCCTGGTTGAAGAAGGAAGTGGACACCTGGGCTCCGGTGATCAAGGACAACAACATCAAGCCCGACTAAGGCATTGCAGCCGCCTGCTTGCGGGCGTCCGACAGCATTACACCGGGGCCGTGCCCCGGTTTCTCATTCTGCAAAGGAAGCCATCATGGAAGCCACAGTACGCAAAGCCGCAAACCAGAGCCAGGGCGAAGTGTCCCGCGGCGAACAGATCGCCAAGTACATCACCACGGCGCGCGAGCGCACCATTCCGGCCGATGTGCTCAACGCGGCCAAGTTCACACTGGTGGACTACATGGGCGTTTCCGTCGGCGCCTTCTACGACGCGCCGGCCATTCCCACACGCAAGACGGCGCATTCATGGAACGCCCAGGGCAAGGCGCGCATGTACCTGGACAAGCAGACCACGCCGCCGCTGGCCGCGCTGGTGAACGGCACCATGGCGCATTGCATGGACTACGATGACGCCCATACCGGCGGTGCCGGACATGCCAGCGCGCCGCTTTGGGCGGCCACCCTGGCCATGGCCGAGCATGTCGGCGCGAGCGAGCAGGAAACCATCGTCGCCTTCCTCACCGGTTTCGAAGTCATGACCAAGCTGGGTGGTGGTGGCATCGAAGGTATCGGTCGCACCACGGCGCGCCGCGGTTTCCATCCCACGCCCATCTACGGCACGCCCGGTTGCGCCGCTGCTGCCAGCGTGCTGCTGAACCTGAACGAGTCCCAAGCGGCCTATGCCATGGGCGTGGCGGCGACCACCGCCGGCGGGCTGGTCGGTTCCTTCGGCACGCATTCCAAGCCCTTCCATGCCGGCATGGCCGCCATGGATGGCATACACGCGGCGATGCTGGCCTCCAACGGTTTCATATCGGCCACCAGCCTGTACGAGAAAGACAAGGGCCTGATCGACGCCATCATCCAGAACAAGCCCGACACGCTGGTCATTCCGCCCATGGAGTTCGACAACTGGGAAATCCTGGTCAACGGTTACAAGCCCTATGCCTGCTGCCGCGCCACGCATTCCTCCTCACAGGCGGCGCGCAGTGTCGCCGCCAGGGTGGGCAAGCGCAAGATCAAGCGCGTGGTGGCCAAGGTGCACAAGAACGCCGTGGTCACCGCCGGCAAGATGAATCCCAAGACACCGCTGGAATGCAAGTTCAGCGTGCCCTTCTGCATTGCCATGGCGCTGCGCGGCTACGCTCTGGTGGCGCCGGATTTTTGCGACGCGACGCTGCAGGACAAGTCGGTGGCCGAGATCGTGCCGGTGGTGGAAGTAGTGCCGGTGGATATCCAGCCGCAGCACGAGGCCTATCTGGACATCTGGATGGAGGACGGCGAGCACATCCAGGCGGTGACCGAGATCGTCATCGGCCATCCGAAGAATCCCATGAGCTGGGACGATCAGCACACCAAGTTCACCGCGCTGGTCACCCCGATCATGGGTGCCGAGAAGTCCGAGCAGCTCTACCAGGCGCTGCGCCAGATCGAGAAGCCGGGCACGCTGAAGACAGTGTTCGAGCTGCTGGCCACGCCACCCCTGCCGCAGCGCTGACAGCAACCGCTATCGACGCCCCGAGCCATCGGGGCGTTTTCTTTTGACCAGCACACGGAGCACAACATGGCCGAAGCAATGCGCAAGGACGCCGCCAATCAATCCCGTTCCGCCACGCCACGTGGTGATGCCATCGCGAAGTACATCGCCGGCACCAGCCAGCGCCATTTCCCGCCCGAGGTGATCGAGGCGGCGAAGAAGAACTTCGTCGACTTCATGGGCGTGGCCGTGGGCGCCTACTACGAGGGCCCGGCGGTGGCGGTGAGAAAGACCGTGCAGTCCTGGGGCGCGCAGGGCAAGGCGCAGATCTTCCTTGATGGGCAGACCTCGCCCGGTGCCGCGGCGCTGGTGAACGGCACCATGGCGCATTGCATGGATTACGACGACGGTCATCCGGCCGGTGCCGGCCATTCCAGCGCGCCGCTGTGTTCGGCCACCCTGGCGGTGGCACAGCACCTTGGCCTGTCGGAGCAGGAGCTTCTGGCCGGCTATATCACCGGCTTCGAGGTGATGGTGCGCCTGGGCGGCGGTTTCGTCGAAGGCGTGGGCCGTAATACCGCGCGCCGCGGCTTCCACCCCACGGCCTTTTTCGGCACCGCCGGCGTGGCCGCTGCTGCCGCCGCGATGATGAAGCTGGACGCGCAGCAGGCGGCCTCGGCCATGGGCGTGGCCGGCACCACCGCCGGCGGCCTGGTCGCTTCCTTCGGCTCCGACTCCAAGCCCTTCCACGCCGGCCAGGCCGCCATGGACGGCATCCATGCCGTGCAGCTCGCCTCCAACGGTTTTCGCGCCGCCACCGGGCTGTTCGAGCTGGAGAAGGGGCTGCTGGATGCGCTCATCCAGGACAAGAAGGTCAAGGACATCCCGCCCATGGATTTCGATGCGCGCTGGGAAGTGACGCTGAACGCCTTCAAGCCCTATGCCTGCTGCCGCGCCACGCACGCTTCGGTGCAGGCGGCGCGCACCCTGGCGAAGAAGATCGGCAATCGCAAGGTCGCTCGCGCCCACGTCAAGCTGTACAGGAACGCGCTCTTCGTCGCCGGCAAGATGAACCCGAAGACACCGCTGGAATGCAAGTTCAGCGTGCCCTTCACCATTTCCATGGGTCTGCGCGACTACGCGCTGGCCGCGCCGGACTTCTCCTACGACACGCTCAAGGATGAATCGGTGACGCAGATCGTGCCGCTGGTGGAATGCGAGGTGGTGGACGACCAGCCGCAGGGCGAATCGCACCTGGACGTGTGGCTGGAGGACGGCGAGCACCTGCACGCCGACACCAAGCTCGTGATCGGCCATCCGGACAATCCCATGAGCTGGGACGACATGCACGCCAAGTTCATCGCCCTGGTGAAGCCGGTGATAGGTATGGACAAGGGCGAGGAGCTCTACACCCTGGTGCGCGGCATGGACGCGCCGGGTTCGCTGGCAAAGATCTTCAAGATTCTGGCTGGCACGCCGCTGCCGGCACGCAGTTGACATTCCAGGATTGCAAGATTGCAAGATTGAAACTCAATTTACAACAAGGTCTGGCCGCAATCTGATGACTCTCCCTGCCCGCATCGGGGGGGCGTGCTTCATGCTACGATTTGCTCATAATCCAGACTTGGTAGGGGCGTTCTGATGGTGACCGTTTCCGTTCCCGTTCCCGAATCCGCATTGTCCGCTCTCCATCTGGCGCCTGATGGCTTTGCCAAAGAGATGCGCATCGCTGCGGCGATTCAGTGGTATGCGCAAGCGCGAATCAGCCAGGATAAGGCAGCAGAAATTGCCGGTCTGAGCAGAGCTGACTTTATTAGCGCGCTCTCCGCGGCCCGCGTTTCTCCCTTCCAGGTCACTTCGGAAAGTCTGTCCGCCGAACTCGTCGATGCGGATTGATCGTGTCGTCGTCAATGCTTCACCCCTGATCACGCTGTTCAAGAGCGGGCAAGCACATCTGCTGCCGGCGCTCTTTCAGGAAGTCCACGTTCCCGATGCTGTCTGGCGGGAAATCGCCGATGCCGGGCATGACGACGTTGCCGCCCACCAGTTGGCGCAGGTCGGATGGGCGCTTCGCTTGCCTGTGCAACCGTTTGATCCCCTCGTGCTCGCCTGGGATGCCGGCCCCGGCGAAACAGAAGTGCTTGCCTATGCCCGAGCCAACCCCAAGGTGCGTGCCGTGGTGGATGACGACTACGCGCGAAGGTGCGCACAGGCTTCGGGAATCCGGACACTGGGCACGTGCGGAGTGATCGTATTGGCCAAGCGCAGGGGCGTGATTGCCGAAGTCAAACCATGCCTCGCTGCATTGCAAGCGGCAGGGTTGTGGTTGTCGGATGGCCTGATTCGGGCTGTGGTGGCGGAGGCGGGGGAGGAATGACCGCTTTCGATTGTGGCGGTAAAATTTCGGAAACCTGCACTGGGTTTCTCTCTGAAGTGGGGGGTATACAAGGGCGTGTGCCCCCTTGTTCAGTTATTCCCTGACAAAGTGCTTGGGGCGCATTGCCCGTCCCTCGTTGCAATTTACCCGGTTCATTTAACCCATTTGGTAAAGCTAGTCTGGAACACAGGAGTCGTCATGTCGGCAGCAGAACTACCCGTTACCACCGCCTCCACCACGGGCAATGACTTTTCCCGCCTGTTCAACCCGCGCTCCATCGCCGTGGTGGGCGCATCCGACGATGCCAGGACCATCGGCGGCCAGCCGGTGAAGTTCCTCACCGAGTTCGGCTACAAGGGCAATGTCTACCCGGTCAATCCCAAGCGCGACACCATCCGCGGGCTGAAGTGCTATGCCTCGGTGAGCGACATCCCGGAGGCCGTCGATGTGGCGCTGGTGGCGGTGGGCGCGAAGTTCGTGCCCGGTGTCATCGAGGAATGCGGACGCAAGGGCATCCCGTATGCGGTGGTGATGTCGGCCGGTTTTCGTGAAGTGGGCGGCGAGGGCATAGAGCTCGAACGGCAACTCGAAGAGGCGGTGAAGAAAAGCGGCGTGCGCATGATCGGGCCCAATGGCATGGGGCTGCTGGGCCTGAAGAACGCCGTGTACATGGGCTTTGGCAACGGCTTCCAGTACAACAACCGTCCTATCGGGCCGGTGGCCCTGGTGACGCAAAGCGGCGGCTTCGGCTTCACCATGGTGAGCGGCGCCGAGCAGGTGGGCGTGGGCTTTTCCTACATCGTCTCCGCGGGCAACAGCACCGACCTCAACACCCTGGACCTGATCGATTACTGGCTGGACTGCGATGACGTGAAGGTGATCGCCGCCTTCATCGAGGGCGTGGCCGACGGGCGCCGGCTGCTGGCCATCGGCCAGCGAGCGCTGGAAGTGGGCAAGCCCATCGTGGTGTGGAAGGCCGGCAATTCCAAGAGCGGCTCCAAGGCCGCCGCTTCGCACACCGCCAGCCTGGCTGCCAGTTACGACTTGTACAAAGCGGCGTTCAAGGCCGGCGGCTTCATCGAAGTGAAGGACTATGACGACCTGGTCGATATCGCGCGTGCCTTCACCACCGGCAAGCTGCCGCCGGGCAAGCGCATCGCCATGCTCTCCGGCTCGGGTGGCGCCGGCGTGGTGCTGGCCGATCGCGCCGAGGAGTACGGGCTGGAGCTGCCCGAGCTGGATGCGTCCACCATCGCCAAGCTGAACGAATTCCTGCCGGTGTTTGCCTCCAAGGCCAATCCCCTGGACATCTCCGGCGCGCCCAGCAAGGATGGCCGCAGTGCCTCCAACCGCGGGCTGCAGATCCTGCTGGAAGATCCCAACATCGACCAGGTGATCCTGCGCTCCAAGCAGAGCACCAACACGCCCAAGGATGCCGCTGACTTCATCAGCATCGTCAAGGGCACGCACAAGCCCGTCTATGTCGCCATGCAGGCTGATCCCGACGAGGACGTGATGAAGCTCTTCCAGGAGCACGACATCTCCTTCCACATCACGCCGCCGCGCGCTGCCTATGCCGCCGGTGCCATCAGCGATTTCGCCGAACGCCGCCGCCGTTACCTTGCGGCGAACAAAAATGAAGCGAGGCCGGTGGTGAAGCAGGAACTGAAGCTGCCCGCAGGTGAGGCGACGCTCTCCGAATACGCCGCCAAGGCGGTGTTGAAGGCCTATGGCATCCCGGTGGTGGGCGAAGCGCTGATGTCCCTGGAAGAGGTGAGGGTGCTCAAGGCAGCACCCTTTCCCTTCCCGCTGGCTGTGAAGATCAACTCGGCCGACATTCCACATAAAACCGAAGCGGATGGGGTGAAGCTGGGCATCAGCAGCGTGGAAGAACTCAAGGCTGCGGCCGAAGCCGTGACCGCCAATGCCAAGAACTACAAGCCCGATGCCAGGCTCGAAGGGGTGCTGGTACAGCAGATGGCCAGCGGCCTGGAGGTGATCGTGGGCGGGCTGAACGACGCCTGCTTCGGGCCCACGGTGGTGTTCGGCCTGGGCGGCATCTTCGCCGAGGTGCTCAAGGATGTGACCTACCGCTTCGCTCCGTTCGGCATCGAGGCCGCAAGAGAAATGGTGCAGGAGATCAAGGGTGCGGTGGTGATGAACGGCTACCGCGGCAAGGAGAAGCTGGACGTGGAGCGCCTGGCGCAGGTGCTGTCCAGAGTATCGTGGCTGCTGCACGACCATCGCGAGCGCATCGCGGAGATGGATATCAACCCGCTGTTCATGACCCCGAAGTCCATCACCTCAGCCGACGCATTGATTACATTAAAGCCATAAAAGCACAACCAATAGAGTACAACAAAGGAGGTTGATAACAATGAAATCACTGACCGGAAGCGCAGCCTGCACTGTGATTGCCTCTGTACTCCTTGCCGGAACTGCCTGCGCGCAGAGCTATCCCGGCAAACCCATACGCCTGGTCGTGCCCTATCTTGCCGGAGCCAGCAGCAACGATGTGCTGGCGCGGGCCTTCTCGCCGCGCCTGTCCACGGCCCTGGGCCAGCAGGTGTTCGTCGAGAACAAGCCCGGTGCCAATGGCAACACCGGCACGGACTTCGTGGCCAAGTCGCCACCCGACGGCTACACCCTGCTGATCGGTGTGAACGGACCCATAGGCATCAGCCCCAGCGTCTATCCCAAACTG
>CAXNIK010000027.1:0-19937 GCA_964202115.1 Burkholderiales bacterium | reverse complement strand
TCAGATAGCCCAGCATGGTGAGCGTGCGCGTCAGTCGCGCCACGGGGGCCGCGGAATGCCGGTGCGCACGGCGATCTCGCGATTGCCCAGATGCGGCGATGCACCCTCGAAGGCGCGCAGCACATCCAGACCCCGCGCCAGGGTGTAGGCAAATTGCGGATCCTTGTCTTCGCCCGCTTCAGCCGGGGATGCTGACTGGCTGGCGGCATTCCTGGTCGACATGGCCATCCTTTCTGCTGGGTCGGGTGCCCGCTGGCGTTCGAAACAAGCTTGCATTGTATTTCGCCGTCTGTCAAACTTTCAAACAGTCTGTCTAATAATCAGACATGCATTAAGCAACACGTGCAAGCAAAAAGTGCTGAATAAAAGCGAGGAGAGACCATGAACATGTACGGCCACAGCCCCTTTGTTGAAAAAATGCGCGCGGACCTGCGCCTGTTCGTCGACGAGCGCATCATCCCGCACGAGGGAATGATGCGCGGCAACGATATTGATGCGATGGAAAAGCTGATCGTGCAGCTACGCGCAGAAGCCCAGGCAAAGGGAATATGGGGCCCTCTTCTGAAGAAGGAATGGGGCGGGCTGGACCTGAACTGGCGCGATGCCCAGGTCTTCCTCGAGGAGGCCTCGCGCAGTCCGCTGGGACCCAATGTCTTCCACTGCTATGCGCCGGATGGTCCGAATATCCTTACGCTGGAAGCGCTGTGCACGCCCGCGCAGCGCGAGAAATACCTGGCGCCCCTGGTCGCCGGCAAGGTGCGAGCCTGTTTTCAGATGACCGAGCCGCATCCGGGCGCGGGCTCCGATCCCAGCATGCTGAAAACGCACGCCACGCGACGCAATGGCAAATGGGTGATCAACGGCCACAAGTGGTACTCGTCCGGCGCCAATGTGTCGTCGTTCTCCCTGCTGCTTGCGCAATCCGATGAAGGCCCCGGCATCTTCCTGGTGAACACGAAGAACAATCCGGGCTGGCGGCTGCGCCGGGTCATCGACTCGCTGCACCACAATCCCTTCAACGAGCCCTGCGAAGTCGACCTGGTCGACTGCGAAGTGGAGGACAGCGACGTGCTGGGAGAGGTCGGACGCGGCTTCGAATACGCCCAGTTGCGCCTGGAACCGGCGCGCCTGGCGCATTGCATGCGCCACACCGGACGCGCCGTGCGCTGCGTGGAAATCGCCCAGGAGTATGTCAACAAACGCCAGTCCTTCCGCCAGCGCCTGGCCGATCTGCAGAACGTGCAAAGCCTGATCGCCGATTCGCATATCGAAATCAACGCCGCGCGCCTTGTCACCTGGCAGGTGGCGGCGCTCATGGATGAGGACAAATCGGTCAAGCATGAGTCGGCCATGGCCAAGGTCTTCGTCTCCGAGGCGCTGAGCCGGGTCATCGACCGGGCGCAGCAACTGACCGGGGCGCTGGGCAATACCCACGACACGCCGCTGGCGGGCTTCTCCCAGGAAGTGCGCGGCTTTCGCGTCGCCGACGGCGCCTCGGAGGTGCATCGCGCCGCCATCGGCATCCGCGTGCTGCGCAGGAATGTGCGGCCTTAGCGCAACGACTGCTTAACACCCGATCAATAAAGTCACGACAAAGGGGAAATCTCATGTCACACAACGTACTCGTCGTCGGCGGCACCGGACCCACCGGCGTACCGCTGGTCAACAACTTTCTCGCCGCCGGGCATCGCGTCACCATCATGCACTCGGGCCGCCACCCGGCGACTTTTGCCGGCGAGGTGAGCCGCATCATCGGCGATGCCCGCGACGATGCCGACATCCAGGCCAAGCTGGGCCACACCGAGTGGGACATTGCCGTGTGCAGCTACGGCAAGCTGCGCGCCCTGGCCACCACCCTCGCCAAACGCACCAAGCGCCTCGTGGCCATCACCGGCCAGCCGGTGTATCGCGGCCTGAGCGCGCCAACGCCCAAGGGCTCGATCCCGCTGCCGGTGCGCGAATTCGCACCGCGGCAATACGACGCCACCAACTACACTGGCAAGGTGGCCATCGGAGAGGACCAGTTGATGGAGCAGCACGGGCGCGGGGATTTCGAGATGACCATCCTGCGCTATCCCGGCGTCTTCGGTCCCAGAAACTTCAATAATCACGAATGGGCAGTGGTGCGCCGCGTCCTCGACAAGCGCCCCTTCATGATCCTGCCTCACGATGGCATGTCCTATTTCCAGCGCGGCTATGTCGAGAACCTGGCCTGGCTGGTGTATCTGGCCTCGATCCGTCCGGAAGCCGCCGGTGAATTCTTCAATGCCGGTGACGAGCAGGTCCTGCCGGCGCGCCGCGTGGCCGAGATCATCATCGACGAACTGAAATCGCCCATGGAACTGATCGGCATGCCGGCAGAACTGTGCCGCGGGGTGTTTCCGCTGGCGGAAAAATCCAGCGCCATCCTGGACATGTCCAAGTGCCGGCTGCTGCTGGGTTATCGCGACAAGGTCGATGTCGAGACGGCAACGCGGTTCACCGCGCGCCATCTGGCCGAAAACCCGCCCGACGAGAAAGACCTCAATCCCGTATTCGCCGGCAGCCCTGACTACGCCCGCGAAGACAGGCTCAGGGCCGAATGGCAGAAGGCCATGGACGGCCTGAAGGCCATGTTCAAGCCGTCAGAGACCGGCAAAGCGCAATAACACCCGTCGAGCCTGCCGGCTTTCCATGTGCCCCAGCAACCAGGAGAAAATCATGCAGTGGCAAAAATGTGTGTTTCTTGGCATGTCGGCTTTGTTCGCCACGGCGTCGTTTGCGCAGAGCACAGGGAACTTCCCCTCCAGGCCCATCACCATCGTCGTGCCTTTTCCTCCCGGCGCGAATGCCGATACCGAAATGCGCGTCTATCAGGAAGGTCTCAGGCCGCAATTCAAGCAGCCGGTTCTGGTCGACAACAAGCCCGGGGGCAGTGGCGTCATTGCGGGCAGCTATGTGGCCAAAGCGGCGCCGGATGGCCATACGCTGATGTTTGCAAACCCCACCAACACGTCGCTGCCGGCGCTGCGCAAGGACATGCCCTATGATCTGCTCAGGGATTTTGCGCCGGTCATCCTGACCACTAAGAACACCTTTGTGCTGCTCAGCAACCCCACGTTTCCACCACGCACTTTCCCGGAGTTCATGGCCTACGCCAAGGCAAGGCCGGGCGAGGTGACCTGGGGAACGCTCGGGGACGGTGGCACGTTTCATCTGGCTGGCGCGTGGCTGGCCAGTACAGCAGGGGTGAAATTCACTTTTGTCCCTTACAAGGGCGGTGCCCCCGCGGAGATTGACTTGCTGGCTGGCCGCATCAATGTCATCCCCAAGAACCTGTCCGCCAGTCTGGCGGCGCTCAAGGCCGGAAAACTCCGGGCGTTGGCCGTGCTGACGGAAGAGTCCTCACCTGCGCTGCCGGACGTCAAGCCGGTTTCCGAAATGGGTTATCCCGAATTCTCCTATTCGGCCTGGATCGGGCTGGTGGCGCCGGCCGGAACGCCCGCGCCCATCGTCAATATCCTGAGTACCGCCGTAGCCAAGGCCATCAAGACACCTGAAGCACAGAAGCGTTGGGCGGCACAGGGTTCGGTGGCGGTGGGTTACGGACCGGATGCCTTCCGCAAATTTCTGGTCGAGGAGATGGCGGTCTGGGACAAGATCATCAGGGAAAACAATATCAAGCTGGAGGAGTAGCTTGGTGATGAGTACATTCTTCCTGTACAAGCACAACTGGAGCTGAATAGATGTCTGAATTGATCACTACTTCCGACCAGGGCTCCGCCGCCCGCCCCGCCCCGCTGAAGGGCATTCGCATCGTCGATTTCACCGCGGTCATTGCCGGACCGTATTGCACCTATCAGCTGGCTTTGCTGGGCGCCGATGTCATCAAGGTGGAGCGACCGGGCATCGGTGATCAGACCCGTCGTCGCGGCGACCTGGCAGGCATACCCGGACTCACTGCGGAATTCGTGGCCCAGAATGCCGCCAAACGATCCATCCAGATTGATCTGCACAAACCGCAGGGACTGGCACTGGCGCGCAAGCTGGTCAGCAGCTGCGATGTCATGCTTGAAAATTACACGCCCGGCGTTGCAGAACGGATTGGCCTGGGTTATGAGGCAATGAAGGCGCTGAATCCGAAGATGATCTATGCCTCCCTCTCGGGCTATGGTCAGGATGGCCCCTTCAGCAGGCGCCCCGCCTATGACCATGTGATTCAGGGGGCATCGGGCATCACCATGATCACGGGCACGCCCGAGACGGTGCCCAATCGCATGGGGCCGCCGATGTTCGATTACATCGCCGGTATTTATGGCGCGTTCGCCATCCTGGCTGCAATCAAGGAGCGCGACCGCACCGGTCTGGGCCAGCGCCTGGACGTGGCCATGCTGGATGCAGCGCTGGTATCCATGGCTTCGTTCTCGTCCAGGCACCTGAATGGCGGCAGGGAGGTAGTGGCCAACGGCAACACGGCAGGCAGCGGCAGTCCGGCCTCAGGCATTTTTCCGACGCGCGAAGGCATGATTGCCGTGGCGGCCAATAACGAACGCCAGGTGAGGCAATTCTGCGGTGCACTGGGTGAGCCAAACCTGCTGGAGGATGCACGATTCGCCACGCTTCAGGGGCGTGAGAAGCACGCGAAGTTGTTCGGGCAGGCCATCATTGAACGACTGGCCACTCGAAGCGCCGCGGAATGGGAAGACGCGATGGCGAAAGCGCATGTGCCGGCAGCCAAGGTGCGTACCCTCAACGAAGTTCTGCATGAGCCGCAGGTGATTGCCCGTGGCGTGCAGCAGGAAATGATTGATCCGCAATCAGGCAAGCCGGTGTTTGTGCCGACCATAGGATTCAAGTGGAACGGCCAGCCGCTGGGCCCGGATCGCATGCCCCCGCGGCTGGGCGCCGATGCCGACAGCGTGCTGGCCGAACTCGGACTGGATGAGGCCGAGATTACGGCACTCAGGAACGAAGGCGTGGTACTTCAACCACCGGTTGCGTGAAAGGCAATCCCATGGGCATCGATAAGGCAGTTGACGCCGCGAAACAGCCGGGGCCGTTTGCCGGCATCAAGGTCATCGAGTTCGGTCGCTTCATCGCAGCACCCTTTTGCGCGCAGCTTCTCGCCGACGGCGGAGCCGATGTCATCAAGGTCGAATCCATGAACGGCGACGACGCCCGGCGCAACGGCACCCGCATCAGCAGCACCGAAGCACGCCAGTTCCTGAACAAGAATCGCGGCAAGCGGGCCATTGCCGCCGACCTGTCCAATCCGGACATCCTTGCCGCCATCCGCCGCCTGTGCGAAGGCGCCGACGTGATCATCGTCAATTTCCGGCCCGGTCAGGCGCGCAAGCTCGGCCTGCATTACGAAGCCTTGAACAAGGTCAACCCGCGCCTCATCTACGCCACCAACACCGGCTACGGCAGCAAGGGCCCGCTGGCCGATGAGCCCGGCATGGACATGGTGCTGCAGGGCTATACCGGCCTGGCTTTCTGCGCCGAAAACGGCCCCGAACCCCTGCCCGATCCGACCATCGATTACACCGCGGCGCTGCTGATGTCCTTCGGCATCGCCACCGCCCTGTACCAGCGCGAGCGCTCCGGACGCGGCCAGCAACTGGAGATCTCGCTGCTGCAGGCCGCACTGATGCTGCAGAACAACCACATCAACCATATCGATGTCATCGACGGCTGGCGCCATGAATTCGTGGACTATCTGAAGGATGCGTTTTCGCGCGGCGAGAGCTGGAGCAATGTGCTGGAACGCCGCCGGCAACTGGCCGGATCGCGGATGACCGAGTCCTATTACGGGTTCTTCCGCACCCGCGACGGCGTGATTGCACTGGCTGGTGGCAGCCGGCAATTGCAGGCGAAGATCTGCGACGTGCTGGGCTTTGACGACCCGTGGGTACGCGACCCGAAATGGCAGCCGGACGACCTTAGCGCCCACGCCGAGCGCATCATGGGCGAAACCTCAGGGCGGATTGCCGCGCAGAACACGGAGCACTGGCTGGCCGCCTTCGACAAGGCCGGCGTTCCCGCCGGGCGGGTGCAGTTCAAGGAGCAGATGATCGATGATCCGCAGGCGCAGGCCAATGGCTACTTCGTTCGCCTGCAGCACGAAACCGTGGGCGGTATGACGGTGGTGGCGCCACCACTGACTTTGTCGGAAACGCCCTTCCGGGCCGATCAGCCGCCGCCGGTTCTGGGCAAGCACAGCCGTGAGATATTGCTTGAGGCCGGGTTGAGTGACGAGAAAATCGACGAGTTGGCCGGCGCGGGCGCCGTGAACTGCGCGTAGCGCCAGCGTGCCCGGCGAACAGCCGATCACCCCTGGCGAAACTGCTTCCAGAACACGTCCTTCCTCTCCACCTTGCCATCGCGCACGGTGACCAGTTCGATGCCGCGCAGCGCGAAGGCATCACCGCCGCGGTACTGGCCGTCGAGCATATAGGTCATGACCAGTTGCCGGTCGTCCAGCGCCTTGATCACCACGTCGTTGAAGCGCAGCTTTTCGAACAGCGCCTCGTTCTCGGCGATGCCCTGCAGGAATCCCTGCACGCCCTTGCGCACCCGGCCATCGGGCGCATCCGGCCCGAAAGCGAAATGCCATTCGGCATCGGCGGTGATGGCCTGCGCCAGTTGCGCCGGGTCCTTGCTGAAATAGGCCTTGCCGAAAAGCTGCATCACGGCAAGGGCGGCGGTGTCATCCATGGGCGATCTCCTTGAGAAGGTGCAAGGCCGGAAAACCAGCCGTTGACGATGGGCGGTAGGCAGCAAAACCGTGCTTGTAATTATAGCCGCTCTATGGCATTGTTTGTCCGCTAATCAGACTATCTGTCTAACTATCAGACACTCATTGAAGACAGCGGGAAACCTGCCCAAGGACCACAAGAACATGACCAGCTCCGCCAGCCGCGATTTCACTTCCCTGTTCAAGCCAAAATCGGTCGCCATCATCGGCGCATCCAGCGACGCGAAGACCATCAGCGGGCAGCCGATGGTCTACCTCAAGAAGCACGGCTACACCGGCACCATCTATCCGGTGAATCCGAAATACCAGCAGATCGGCGATACCCCCTGCTACGCCGACATCGCCTCGCTGCCGGCGGTCCCGGACGTGGCGGTGATCGCGGTCTCGGCAAAAATGGCGCTGCCCATGCTCCGCGCCTGCGGAGAAAAAGGCATCCCCTTCGTCATTATCCTCACCGCGGGTTTTGCCGAGACGGGCGCGGAAGGCGCCAAGGCCCAGGACGAAATCAGGGCCATCGCCCAGCGCTACAACATCGGCGTCATCGGGCCCAACTGCCAGGGCATGATGAACATCGAGGACCGCATCCACATCGGCTTTGGCGCGCCCTACGGCATGAGCTACCGCAAGGGCGGCATGAGCGTGACTTCGCAAAGCGGCGCCTGGGGCAATTCCATCCTCATCCTGGCCAATGAAGAAGGCCTGGGGTTCCGGCGCTATGTCTCCACCGGCAACGAAGCCTGCACCACCTCGCTGGATCTCATCGACAGCTACATCGACGATCCGGAGACGCGCATCATCACCGGCTACGTCGAGGGCTTCAAGGATGCGCATCGCACCGTGGCCATCGGCCACAAGGCCCTGGCCGCCGGCAAGCCCTTGCTGATGTGGAAGGTGGGCACCTCCGAGGCCGGTGCCGCCGCCGCGGCCTCGCACACCGCCAACCTGGGCGGCACGCCGGCCCTGTACAAGGCGGCCTTCCATCAGGCCGGCATCATCGAAGTCACCGATGTCAGCGATCTGGCCGACTGCACCCGGGCGCTCCTCAGCGGCCGCATGCCGCGCGGCAATCGCCTGGGCATACTCACCGCCTCCGGTGGTGCCGGCATTCTCATGGCGGACAACGCCGCCAAGGCCGGCATGGAGATCGCCAAGCTCACGCCGGAAACCACCGCCGCACTGCGCAAGATCCTGCCCGCGCACGCCGGCTTCAACAATCCCATCGATGTCACCGGCGGCGCCGGCAGCGACCTGGAGATGTATCGCCAGGCGCTGATGCTGGTGGCCGAAGACCCCAACGTGGACATGCTGGGCATTCCCCTGGCCGCGGTCTCCGGTCCCAACGCCCAGGGACTGGTCACCCAGGTCGCCGCGGTGGCTCGCGCCACTGACATTCCCATCCTGGTCGCCTGGCAGGGCGATGACGAGCAGAACAAGGAAGGCTATGCCCTGCTCGACTCGGTCGGCGTGCCGCGCTACAAGACGCCGGTGCGCTGCGCCCGCGGCTTCGATGCCCTGTGGCAGTTCGTCAATGCGCAGCGGCGCCTGGAGCGCAATCGCAGCGAAAAGCCGCTGGAACTGCACAGCACCTCGGCCAAGGCACTGCTCGCCGGCCGCAAGACCGATCTGGCCGAGTACGAGGCCAAGCGCGTGCTCGCCGACTACGGCATCGCGGTGACCAAGGAGAAGCTGGCCACCTCGAAGGAACAGGCACGCGCGCTTGCCGCCGAAATCGGCTTTCCCGTGGCCCTGAAGGTGCAGTCGGCCGACATCCCCCACAAGACCGAAGCCGGTGGCGTGCGCATCGGCCTCGCCGATGCCGATGCCGTGGCCCAGGCCTACGAAGACATCCTGGCCAGCTCGCTTGCCTATGCGCCGCAGGCAAAAATCGACGGCGTGCTGGTGCAGTCCATGGTCTCGGGCGGCGTGGAAATCATTCTCGGGGTCAACAACGATCCGCTGTTCGGCCCGGCCATCATGTTCGGCCTGGGCGGCATCTTTGCCGAGGTGATGAAGGACGTGACCTTCCGCCTTGCCCCCATTTCGCGCTTCGATGCCGAGGAAATGATTCGCGAGGTGCGCGCCTTTCCCCTGCTGGACGGCGCACGCGGCAAACCCAAGGCCGATGTCGCGGCGCTGGCCGATGCCATCGTGCGCCTGTCGGCGCTGGCCATCGATCTCAAGGATGAAGTGGCCGAGATCGACATCAATCCGCTGTTCGTGCTGCCCGCCGGCAAGGGTGTCGTGGCCGGCGATGCGCTGATCAAACCAAAAGCAAGTTCGGCCGCACATTAGGAAGAAAGAGGAGAAGACATGCTCCATCACATTGGAAACACTGGAAACAGGCTGCACACACTGCTGGCAACGGCGCTGGCGGCAGGATGCATGGCAGCGTCAACTGGAGTGCTGGCCCAGTCCGCCTTTCCAAGCAAACCGGTCAGGCTGATTGTCCCCTTCGCCGCCGGCGGCCCCACCGACATCGCCGCCAGGTTGATCGCCCCGCACATGAGCGCTGCCATGGGCCAGCAGTTGCTGGTGGAGAACCGCGCCGGTGGCGCCACGCGCATCGGCATGGATGTGGTGGCCAAGTCGGCCGCGGACGGCTACACCATCGGGCTGGTGGCCGCCGCGACGGCAGCCAATGTCACGCTCTACCAGGAGAATCCCTATGACCTGCTGCGCGATCTGCGCGGCATCTCCTTCATTTCCCAGCAGACCGTGTTCCTGGCCGTGAATCCGGGCCGCGCGCCGGTGTCCACGGTGAAGGAGTACATTGAATTCGCCAGAAAGAACCCGGGCACGACCTTCGGCTTCCAGGGCTACGGCGGCGCGGTGCACCTGCTCATCGAGGAGATCAACCAGGCCTACGGCACCGGCATCACCCTGGTGCCCTACAAGGGCGCGGCCGAACCGGCGCAGGCGCTGGCCGGAGACCAGATCCACAGCTTCGCCGGCAGCTACGCCGCCTTCGTTCCCCACAGGAGCAATCCCAAGGTAAGAATGCTGGCGGTCAGCGGCACCGGCCGCTCGCCGGAGGCACCCTCGGTGCCCACCTTCACCGAGGCCGGCTTCGAGCAGCTCAGCCGCCACTTCGCCTGGTTCGGGCTGGTGGTGCCCGCGGCCACGCCTGCCGCCACCGTGGACTATCTCAACAAGACCACCAACGCATCGGTGGAAAAGGTGCTGGATAAATTCCAGCCCCTGGGCTTCCGTTACCAGGCCATGACCCCGACCCAGTTCGACGCCTTCATCAAGGCGGAAGTGACGCGCATCGGCGCCATCATCCGCAAGGGCAACATCAAACCGGAATAACCGGACGACGAAGACAGGGAGGACGCATGCAACACCAGCAATGCCGGCTTCAACCGTTCGCCATGGTGCTGGCAGCCGCCTGCCTGGGCACCCCTGCGCCCTCGCTCGCCCAGGGGTATCCATCCAAGCCGGTGCGAATCATCGTGCCGCTTGCTCCCGGCGGCCCGAGCGATGTGCTGGCGCGCGTGCTCGCCACGCCCATGAGCGATGCCATGAAGCAGCCGGTGTTGGTTGAGAACCGGGCCGGAGCTGCCACACAGATCGGGCACGCCCTGCTGGCCAAGGCCGCCCCTGACGGCTACACCATCGGCATAACCGTGCTTGCGGGCGCAGCCAATGCCACCCTGTTCCCCAACGCGCCTTTCGATTACGTGCGCGACCTCCGGGGGGTGGCCTTCGTCACCAAGCAGCCCCCCATCCTTGCCGTCAACCCTGCCAAGATGCCGGTTCGCACGGTCAGGGAGTTCATCGATTTTGCCAGGAAGAACCCGGGCACAACCTACGGCTTCTTCGGTTATGGCGGTGCAGTTCACCTGCTCATCGAAGAAGTCAACCAGAACCATGGCACCGGATTCACGCTGGTCCCCTACAAGGGCGCGGCAGAAGCCACAGCCGCACTGATCACCGACCAGGTGCATTCGGCTGCAGCCAGTTATCCGGCCTATGCGCCCATGAAGTCCAATCCCAGGATTCGCATGCTGGCCATCGCCGGCACCACGCGCATCTCGCTCCTGCCTGATGTCCCCACCTACGCCGAGTCCGGCTTCGACAGCCTCGGCAAGCATCTTGCGTGGCAGGGCATGCTGGCACCGGCAGCGACACCGGATGCGACGGTGAACTACCTGAACCGCATCATCAACGCCTCAGCCCAGCTCCCAAAGATCGCGGAACGCTTTGACGCAATGAATTTCACCTTCGAAGCCATGACCCCGGTGCAGTTCGACGCCTTTATACGCGCGGAGGTGCCGCGCATCGGCGACATCATCCGCAAGGGCAATATCAAGCCCGAGTAACCCGTACCGAATAACCCGAACTTACCAGCGGAGGAATCACCATGCCATACCAGCTCAGAACCAATGTCTGCGACATGCTCGGCATGCAATACCCGATCTTCGCGTTCACGCACAAGGCCGCCGTGGTCATCGCCATTTCCAAAGCCGGCGGATTTCCGGTTTACGGCGCAACGCGCGACACGCCTGAAGAGATCGAGCAGGTGGTGAAGGATGTGCGTGCCGCCATCGGCAACCGTCCCTTCGGCTTGAACCTGGTGCTGCCCGAGGGCATGCCCGACGAGGACAATCGCGACGTCATCGAAGCCCAGATCCCGGACCGGCATCGCCAGTTCGTCAAGGGACTGGTGGACAAGTACGAGGTACCCCGCAATACCAAGCCGGCGATGCGCACCAAGTTCATCCGTTCCAAGGAGATGAACCAGCGCCAGATCGATACGGTGATGAATTCCGACGTGCCGCTGCTGGCCTTCGGCATAGGCGCCCCGCCCGAAGTCGTGCAGGAAGCACATCGCCGCGGCAAGAAGGTGCTGGCGCTGGTGGGCAATCCCAAACATGCCGTGCGGGCGATCAGCAAGGGCGTGGACCTGCTCGTCGCCCAGGGGCATGAATCGGCGGCACACACCGGCAACATCACCACCTTCTCGCTGGTGCCGCAGGTGGTCGATGTGGCTGGCAATGTGCCGGTGCTGGCGGCCGGCGGCGTGGCCACCGGCAGGCACATCATGGCCGCCCTGGCCATGGGCGCACAGGGCGTGTGGTGCGGCACCTCCTGGCTGCTGACAAAGGAATGGGGCCTGGATCCCATCATCCAGGACAAGCTCGCCGCGGCACGCAGCGAGGACACGCTAATCACCCGCTCCGAGAGCGGCAAGACCTTCCGCCAGATCCGCTCGGCCTGGAGCGAGGAATGGGAGAACCCCGAGGCACCGCGCCCGCTGCGTATGCCGCTGCAGGACGTGCTGGTGGGCGACCTGCTCGGCGCCATCCTGGAGCATCGCGTGGCGCCGCTGATGCATCACGCCGCCGGCCAGGGCATTGCCTACGCCAACAAGGTGCAGAGTGTGCAGGAAGTGTTCACCGGCATGGTCGACGAGGCCGAAGCGGTGATGAACCGATTGAACGCGGACACTAGCGCCTCCAAAGGGAAAGCAGCATGAGCGATGTCATCGTCACCCGTCACGAGCACTGGGCCGAGATCGGACTGAACCGCCCGACGCGGCGCAATGCCGTGACCGATGTCACCGCCGCCGAACTGCGCGACGCGCTGGTGAAGTTCAAGGACGATGCCGGGGTCAAGTCCCTGCTGCTCTACGGCGAAGGTCCCTCCTTCTGCTCCGGCATGGACCTGAAGGCGCTGGGCCCCGATGGCCCCGAAGAGGCGCGCCAGCGCTTCCCCGGACTGTGGACCGCCATCCATGAAACCCTGATGGAAATGCCCATGCCGCTGATCGTCGCGCTGGAAGGCGCGGCCATGAATGCCGGCGCCGCGCTGGCGCTCTCGGGTGATTTGCTCATCGCCGCCAAGTCAGGCTTCATCCAGACCGGCGAGCCACAGATGGGCATGCCGGTGACACGCAATGCCGCCTGGCTGGTGCTGCGTCATGGCGAAGCCACGGCCATGCGCTTCGTGCTCATGGCCGACCGCGTCGGCGCCGAAGAACTGTTCCGCCGCGGCCTGGCCATGGAAGTGGTCGATGACGGCGCCGCTGTGGCGCGAGGCCGCGCGGTTGCCGAAAGAATTGCCGGTTTTCCCGATGGCGCGCGCAAGGGCAAGGCCGCGGTGCGCCTGACCACCATGCGCAAGGGCTCCAGGGACTGGTTTGCCCCGGCAGCGGCGGCAGACCCGCCCCGTGCATTCACGCCGGTGCAGGTCAAATAGCAGCCTGAGGTGCGGAAGCTTGCGCATACAACCCTGTCGATCCGCGCCATGGGCTGCAACGCCACCGGCAGGTCATGATCGCCACGCCGGACATGCTGGCCTGGGCCGGTCTGGCCAGCGCGTCGCTGGTGATCGGCATCATGGTCGGCGCCACCGGCATAGGCGGCTTTCTGATCATCCCGGTGCTGGTGCAACTCGCGGATCTGCCCATACGCTCGGCCATGGGCAGCGCGCTGGTGATCGCCGCAGCCAACGGAGCCATGGGCGCCTGGCTGTTCCGGCGACGCGGCAAGGTGGACTGGGCCGTGGCAAAGCCGCTGGTGGTAGGCTCTGTCGCCTTCGCTCTCATCGGTGGCTGGCTGAATCGATGGCTGCCCGTGCCGGTGGTGGTGGCCATCCTGGGCTGCATCATGATCGCCGGCAGCGCCGCCAATCTGTGGAAGCCGCGTGCGCTGCAATCACCAGAGACGGGAACGCCATCGCTTACTCATTCGCGCACCCGTTTTTCATTGCTGGCTGCGATCGGCGCGCTGTCCGGACTGACGGCAGGGCTCACCGGGGCGGGCGGCCCGCTGGTGTCGGTGCCGCTGCTGAACATCATGGCCTATCCGGTCCTGACCGCGGTGGGTGCCAGCCAGATGCTGCAACTGGCCGCCAGCCTGTTCGGCTCCATCAGCTACTGGCAGGACGATCTCATTCCCATCGCCCCGCTGACGGTGGCCATACCCATGCACCTCATTGGCATCTGGCTGGGGGTGAAGCTGGTGCATGCCGTCGATCAGCGGCTGGCGACGCAGACGGTGGCGGTGCTGGGCATGGCCTCCGGCATCGGCATACTGATGCTCGCCGTGACACGATGAATGAACAAATACCGATTTTGAATTTGAAAGGGGCATTGGCGTGAAACGATTAAGCAAGGCGGTTGTGTGCCGCGAACTGGATCAGGCCGTCGTGGTCGAGGATGTCTACGTCGATCCACCCATGCGCGGTGAAGTCACCGTGAAGATCGCCGCCTGCGGCGTGTGCCATTCGGATCTGTCGGCCACCAACGGCACCATTCCCCTGCCCCCGCCGCTGGTGCTGGGGCATGAGGGCGCGGGCGAGGTGGTCGAGGTGGGCGAAGGCGTCACCGGTCTCGCCGTGGGCGACCACGTGGTGTCCTCCTTCATTTACATGTGCGGCACCTGCCGCTTCTGCGCCGCCGGCCGGCCGGTGCGCTGCGTGGAGCAGGGCAAGGCACTCACCACGCCGCCCGAAGGCACGCCGCGCGTCCATGACGCGCAGGGCAAGCCGCTGGGCATCTTCTGCGGTTGCGGCGTGATGGCCGAATACGCCACGCTGTCCGTGGACAACCTGGTGAAGATCGATGCTTCGATTCCGCTGGACCGCGCCGCGCTGGTGGGTTGCGCGGTCACCACCGGAGTGGGCGCGGTGTTCAACACCGCCCGCGTGGAGCCGGGCTCCAGCGTGGTGGTGTTCGGCTGCGGCGGCGTGGGCCTGAACGTGATCCAGGGCGCGCTGATCGCCGGCGCGCAGCAGATCATCGCGGTGGACACCACCGAGTCCAAGCTGGAATTCGCCAAAACCTTCGGCGCCACCCACACACTGCTGGCCAAGCCGGGCGAGGACCCGGTTAGGGCGCTGAAGAAAATGACCGCCGGCGGGCCGGACTACGCCTTCGAGTGCGTGGGCAACGGCGAGCTGGGCGCCACGGCCTATCGCGCCGTCTGTCGCGGCGGCAAGGCCGTGATCGTAGGCGTGGCTCGCGGCACCGATACCCTGTCGATCAAGCCGGCCGGACTGGTATTCGACGAGAAGACCCTGCAGGGCAGCTACTTCGGCTCCTGCGTGCCGCGCATCGACTTCCCGCGCATGCTCGGCCTGTACATGGCCAAGCGGCTGAAGCTGGATGAGCTCATCACCCAGCGCTATTCAATTGACCAGGCGCCGCAGGCCTTCGCCGACATGCAGTCGGGCAAGAATGCCCGCGGCGTGATCGTGTTCTGAGAATCGGAGCGTCATGGCCATCTCTTTGGATTTCACCGGCAAGGTCGTGGTCGTCGTCGGCGGCACCAGCGGCATCAACCGCGGCATCGCCGAATGCTTCGCCAGCCATGGCGCGAAAGTGGCCGTGGCCAGCCGCCGGCAGGAAAAAGTGGACGACACGGTCGCCGCGCTGCAGAAACTAGGTGCGCAGGCCATGGGCTTCACTGCCGACGTGCGCGAGCCCGAAGCACTGGAAGCGGGCTTGAAGACGGTGCATGAGCGCTTCGGCGATTTCGACGTGGTGGTGTCCGGGGCGGCGGGAAATTTCCCGGCACTGGCCAATGACCTGTCCTGGAACGGGTTCAAGTCGGTGGTGGACATCGATCTGCGCGGCACCTTCCACGTGATGAAGGCCATTTATCCGCATCTGCGCAAGCCCGGCGCCAGCGTCATCAACATTTCGGCGCCGCAGGCCTTCCTGCCCATGAAGGCGCAGGTGCATGTGTGCGCCGCCAAGGCCGGCGTGGACATGATCACCCGCACGCTGGCCCTGGAGTGGGGAGCCGCCGGCGTGCGCGTGAATTCCATCGTGCCCGGCCCCATCGACGGCACCGAGGGCATGGCGCGCCTGGCGCCAAACGACAAGGCCCGCAAGCGCGTGACCGACGGCGTGCCACTGGGACGCTTCGGCACGCCCGCCGACATCGCCCATGCCTGCCTGTTCCTCGGCTCGCAGTACGGCAGCTACGTCACCGGCATCATCATGCCCGTGGACGGCGGCTGGGCGCAGACCAATGCCGGCGGCCTGGGCGATGACCTGGGCGCACTCGCTGCGCGAAGCAGCAGCGCGGCAGGCCTAAAATAGCAACATCCGTTCACAAGGAATCCATCATGCAAGTTCGCGACAAGTTCTATATCAACGGCCAATGGGTCGCACCTTCAGGCACCGACAGCATGGAAGTGCATCACGCCGGCACCGGCGCGGTGATGGGCAGCGTGCCCGCCGGCACGGAAAAGGACATGAACGCCGCCGTGGCCGCAGCGCGCGCCGCCTTCGACGCCTGGTCGCAGACCCCGGCCGCGGTGCGCGGCGAATTTCTGGCGAAGATCTCCGCGGGTCTCAAGGCGCGCGTGGACGAACTGGGCAAGACCATGGCGCAGGAAGTGGGCATGCCCATCAAGCTCTCCGGGCGCATCCAGGCGGGCCTGCCCATCCTCACCTTCGGCAGCTACGCGAAAATGGCCGGCGAGTTCAAGTTCGAGGAACAGGTGGGCAATTCGCTGGTGCTGCGCGAGGCGGTGGGCGTGGTCGGTGCGATCACCCCCTGGAACTATCCCCTGCACCAGATCGCGCTGAAGGTGGCACCGGCCCTGGCCGCAGGCTGCACGGTGGTGCTCAAGCCCTCCGAAGTCGCGCCCTTCAATGCCTTCATCCTGGCCGAAGTGATACACGCCGCCGGCCTGCCGGCGGGCGTGTTCAACCTGGTCACGGGCCTGGGCACGGTGGTCGGCGAAGTGCTGGTGAAGCATCCCGAGGTGGATGCCATTTCCTTCACCGGCTCCACGCGCGCCGGCAAGCGCATCTCGGAACTGGCCGCGCAGACTGTCAAGCGCGTCACGCTGGAACTGGGCGGCAAATCCGCTGCGGTGATCCTCGATGACGCCGACCTGGCTACAGCGGTGAAGGCCACGGTGGGCAATTGCTATCTCAACTCCGGCCAGACCTGCACCGCCTTCACGCGCATGCTGGTGCCCGAGTCGAAGTACGAAGAGGCCAAGGCCCTTGCGGCCGCAGCCGCCAACGGTTACGCGCCGGGCGATCCCATGTCGGAGAGCACGCGCCTGGGTCCGCTCACCTCGGCCGCGCAGCTGGAACGCGTGCGCGGCTACATCGCCAAGGGTCTGGCCGAAGGCGCGGAGCTGGTGGCCGGAGGCGCAGAGCCGCCTGAGGGACTCACGGGCGGCTACTACGTCAAGCCCACGGTGTTCGGCAAGGTGAATCCCAAATCAACGATTGGTCAGGAGGAAATTTTCGGGCCGGTGCTGTCCATCATCACCTACAAGGATGAAGCCGACGCCATCCGCATCGCCAACGACACCATCTACGGCCTGGCGGCCGGCGTATGGTCGGGTGACGCAGCGCGCGCGCAGAAGGTGGCCAAGCGGCTGCGCGCCGGACAGGTCGACGTCAACGGCGGCGCGTTCAACCTCGCCGCGCCCTTCGGCGGCTTCAAGCAGTCAGGTCACGGACGCGAGGCCGGCGTCTACGGGCTGGAGGAATTCCTGGAGTACAAGTCGCTGCAGCTGAAGGTCTGAGCCCGTTTTATTGGGGGACAGACCACGTTTTCCGCATCACCGAAACCGTGGTCTGTCCCCTCCCTCTCCCTCCTCCCTCTCACTCCGACGACTCGATTTTCAGATCTGCAACCAGCTTCTTCCATTGCGCCACTTCACGGATCAGCACTTTCCTGAATTCTTCCGGGGCGCTGCCGATGGCGGTGATCGAGTTCAGCTCGAGATCCGCGGCCAGGTCGGGTGATTTCACCGCCCGGGCCATTTCCGCGCTGGCCTTGTTGACGATGGCCGCGGGCGTGCCGGCCGGCGCCTGCATCCCCAGCCAGTTGGGATATTCGTAGCCGGGCAGGCCCATTTCGGCGATGGACATGAGATTCGGCAACACGCTCAGACGGTTGGTGGTCATCAACGCCAGCGGCTTCAACCTGCCCGACTTGAAGTGCGGCGCGCCGGTGCCGAGCGACATGGGCACCACATCCAGGCGTCCGGCGACGATATCGGTGACATAGGGCGCCGATCCCTTGTAGTGAACGAATGTCACCTCGGTGTTGGTCAACTGGTGCAGCCATGCGCCCACCAGATGCGTGACACCGCCCCGTCCCGATGTTCCCCAGTTCAGCTTGCCCGGATTGGCCTTGGCGTAGGCGATGTACTCCTGGTAGGTGTTGACTGGCACCGAGGAGTGCACTACCAGCATCATGGCGCGCTTGCTGATCTGCGATACCGGTGAAAAGTCCTTGATGGTGTCGTAAGGCAGGTCGGGGTGGAAGGCCGGCAGGACGGCCATCCCCGACGAGGAGATCAGAAAGGTATAGCCGTCCGGTTTGGCCTTGACCACGAACAGGTTACCTATGGTCCCATTGCCCCCCGGCTTGAAGTCGAGAATGAACGGCTGTCCGGTGCTTTCCTGCACCTTCTGCAGGTAGGGCCGCATTTCGCGGTCGGTGATGCCCCCGGCCACCAGCGGGACCACCAGCGCGACCGGCCGGGTCGGCCAGTTGACCGTACCCTGGGCCATGAGTGCCGGTGAAGCCACTGCCATTGCCGCGGCGGCGGCGATTGACGCGAGTGCGGATGAACGCATGCTCTCCTCCTTGGGGTCGTTTTTTGTCATTCAGCAATCAGCGTATCACCAGCGAAAGCTGGTTCTCGCCGCGCAGCAACGCGATTTGCAAGGGCCTGGGGCTGGACTGCAACAAGGCCAGAAGTTCCTTTACATTGCGCACGCGCCGCCGGTTGACACCATAGAGGATGTCTCCGGCCAGCAAGCCGGTACGCGCCGCGGCGCTACCCGGCTGCACCTCGGTGATGATGGCGCCCTCGACTTCACCGAACATGGGCATGCCGCGCTCGATGTTGGCCACGCGCGCGCCGGCCAGTTGCGGCACGGCCTCGCCCGGTATATTGGTCGCGGCGAACTGCTCGCCCACGGTCACGCGCATGGGCATGGCCTGCTTGCCGCGCAGCACCTTGAGATCGATGCTCTCGCCCACGGGCGTGAGGCCGACGCGGTTGCGGAATTCCGCCGAGGTGCGCACCCGCCGGCCATTGGCCTCGGTGATGATGTCCTGCGGCCTCAGCCCGGCCTTCTGCGCCGGCGAGCCTGGCGCCACCGATGCGATCACCGCGCCCTCGTTCACCGCAGCTCCAAGCTTGGCCGCCAGTGCCGGCGTGAGATCCGCCGAACTGGTGCCGATGCGGCCACGCCTCACCTGCCCGAAGCGCAGGATCTGATCCATCACCTGCTTCACCATGAATACCGGCACGGCGAAGCCTATGCCGATGTTGCCCCCGGACGGGCCGAGGATGGCGGTGTTGATGCCGATCAACTCGCCGCGCATGTTCACCAGCGCGCCGCCGGAGTTGCCCGGATTGATGGAGGCATCGGTCTGGATGAAGTCTTCGTAGCCCTCATCGCCGATGCCGGTGCGGCCCAGGGCCGAGACAATGCCCGAGGTCACGGTCTGGCCGATGCCGAAGGGATTGCCGATGGCCACCACGAAGTCGCCGACGTTGAGCGCATCGGAATCGCCCAGCTTCATGGCCGTGAGCTGCTGCGCCGGCACGCGCAAGAGCGCGATGTCAGTGCCCGGATCGCTGCCCACCAGCACGGCCTTCAGCTCGCGCCGATCCTTGAGCGTCACCACGATTTCCTGGGCGTCGCGAATGACATGGTTGTTGGTGATCACCAGGCCGCGCGCGGCATCGACGATGACCCCGGATCCGGCCGACTGCTGCGGCTTGGCCGCCTCGTCCGGAATGTTGAAGAAACGCCGGAAAAAGGGATCGCGCAGCATCGGGTTGTTCTCGGCCGGATCGCGCGAGGTCACCGAGATGTTGACCACGGCCGGGGTCACCTGCGCCAGCATGGGCGCCAGGGTCGGCGCGCCCTTGCCAGTGGTCGGGAAAGGAATGGCCGCCTGCACAGGCAGCGCGGCAAGAATCAGAACGAAGCAGAGGAAACGGGTGATGAATGGCATGCGAACTGACCAATGGAAAAAAAGAACACAGTCTACTGCCTCACAGTTTAGAGTTTAGGGGACAGACCACGGTTTCCAAAAGGCGGAAACCGTGGTCTGTCCCTGAGGTTTCCCCGCATATATCAGTTGTAAACCTGCGGCTAAGTTGTTAACTTGCTGCGGAAAACGGTGCATGCAAGGCACATGAGTGCTCAGCTTTTTGTTGTCGAGACAAAAAAGAAGGGCTGTGCCATGCATGC
>CAXNIK010000026.1:0-20301 GCA_964202115.1 Burkholderiales bacterium | reverse complement strand
ATCACCGTCAATCTCACCTCGGCCGAAGGCCAGAAGGTCATTCGCAGCCTGGCCGAAAAGTGCGACGTGCTGGTGGAGAACTACAAGGTGGGCGACCTGAAGCGCTACGGCCTGGACTACGACAGCCTGAAGAAGATCAACCCCCGGCTCATCTATTGCTCCATCACCGGCTACGGCCAGAGCGGGCCCTACTCCCATCGCCCAGGCTATGACGCGGTGTTCCAGGCCGAAGGCGGCCTGATGAACGCAAGCGGCATTCCCGACGGTGAACCCGGCGCGGGGCCGATGAAGATCGGCCCCAGCATCGTCGATGTGCTCACCGGGTACAACGCGGTGATCGGCATCCTCGCGGCCCTGCGCCATCGCGACGCCGTGGGCGTTGGCCAGTACATCGACCTCGCCCTGCTGGATGTCACCATCAACAGCATGTCCAGCATCGTGGCGCAGTACCTCATCGAAGGCTACATGCAGCCGCGCCGCGGCGACGAGGGCAATGGCGGCGGCCCGTCGCAACTGGTCGATTGTGAGGACGGCAAGATCTACATCTCCTGCGGCAACAACGGCCACTTCGAGCGCGTGTGCGCCCTGCTCGGCCGTCCCGACCTGCCCAGGGACCCGCGCTTCGCCACCACACCGCTGCGCAGCGACAACCGCAAGATCCTGCGGCCGCTGATGTACACCGTGTACGATCCGTGGAAGAAAAGGAAGAGGGCCGACGTGCTGAAGGACCTGCATGCCGCCAACATTCCCAGCGGCGCCGTGAACAACCTGGCGGAGGTGTTCGAGGACCCGCAGGTCCGGCATCGCGACGTGACCGTCACCATGGATCATCCGGTCAGCGGCAAACTGCGCATGATGGCCAACCCCATCCGCATGTCGGCCACGCCGCCGGCCTACGACCGGCCGCCACCGCAGATAGGCCAGCACACAGAAGAGGTGCTGCGCGAGGTGCTGGGGGCGGACGCCGCAGCCATTGCGGAATTGCGCAAGGCCGGGGCGATCTAGTCGGCTGTCATATAGTTACCTGATTCTCAATAACTGCTGCTCTTCGTCCACCCCTTTTAGTCCACTCGAACGGTTTCAAACTGCGCAGGCATGACCACCTCCAGATTCTCCAGTCCCACGGAGTAATCCAGCACGGTGTGTTTTATGCCCGCCGGCATGAATACGCAGTCCCCTTCGTGAACAGTGACCTCGCCGTGGCCATCGAATTCGAGTTTCATCCATCCCTTCAGGACATAGAAGAACTGGCAATCGAGCAGGTGTGCATGCCGCTCGCGTGTGGTCTCGGAGCTGGGCTCAACCATGCGGATAATGTGCGCGTGAACGCCGCCATCGGTCGCATTCTGCAGCCCGAGATCGCGGTACACCGCAAAGCTGCGCAGTCCGTCACGCTTGAAATCATCATCTCCGGTGCGCCGGGTGATGACAGGTCCAGTTGGCTTCTCTGTCTGTTTCATAAGATTTCCAGTATGAGAATTTGGAATCTCAGGCAGCAGATTCACGTCAGATCCCGCAAGCGGAGCGGTCCTCGCGACATTCATCACCATGGCGAGCATCGAGTAGTAACCCGCGACGCCAACCAGTTCAACCACGCCCTGCTCTCCGAAGCGTTCGGCCGCCCGGTTGTAGTTCCGGTCGCTGACGCTCTTGTTCATAGCCAGTTCGACCAGCAGTTCGAACGCAATCTCCTCATCTTCGGCCATTTTCGCTGGCCGCGCTCCCTGCGCGATCGCATCGGCAATCGCCGGCGCCAGGCCTGCCTTGAGCGCCAGCGTGTAGTGGGCCTGCCACTCAAACTGCTGGCTCCAGTGCCGGGCCGCGATCAGCGTCGCGAGTTCGATGATCCGCTTATCCAGAACGCTGCCGAATCGCAGATACTCGCCGACCTTTGCCAATGGGCTCATGAGTCCGGGGCTGCGCAGCAACGGAACAAACGGACCACCTGCAATCTTGCCGCGCGGACCGGACATGACTTCATCCAATGCCTTTCGCTGTGGCTCGGTCATGTCCCGCTCGGGAATCTTCGACATCCGTTCCGTGGTCATGTCACGATCCTTTAGTCCATTTTTATACCGGCTGCGCGTATCACGGGCGTCCACACCTCGATCTCGGACTTGATGAACGCCGTGACTTCAGCGGGTGACATGTTGGTGGTGCTCCTGTGGCCAATATCTTCCGTGCGCTTCATGACTTCCGGGACGCGGCTGGCGTCGTCATACGCCTTGTTGATCTTCGCAAGTACTGGCTGTGGGGTGCCTATCGGCGCCAGCAGTATGTAAGAAACGGAAGCAGAAAACGAATAACCGGCCTCGTGCATGGAAGGTGCGCCCGGAAACAGCTTCCACCGCTCCTGTCCGGTTGTGACAATTGGGATCAATCTGCCCGAATCCACGGCTGACTTCGCGGTCGCCGTGCTGAAAAGCATGTCTGTCTGTCCGCCCAGTGTGGCGTTAAGGCCAAGCTCTCCGCCCTTGTAGGGGATCAGCGTAGCGTTGATGCCCACGGTTTTCATGAAGCGCTCACTCACAAACTGGCTTGTGGATCCTTGCGACATGGCAAAATTGAGCTTGCCGGGATTGGCCTTTGCATACGCAATCAGAGACTTCAAATCGCGGAAGGGCATCTTCGTGCTGCTGGCCAGTACGAACTGGCTGGCGAAGAGGGCACTGACCGGTTCGTAGTCCTTACCGGGTTCGATATTCCATTTCGGATCAATAATTGGCTGCGCCACCACCAAAGCGTCGTTAACCATCCATATGGTATGCGCGTCACCGTTCGCGGCCTTAAGTGCGTTAAAGCCCAGCCTGCCATTGGCTCCGGGCCGGTTCTCGTAAATGATCGGCTGGCCCAGTATTTTTGATGCTTCAATCGATAGAAAGCGTGCGAGCACATCTGGGGCGGTTCCCGGCGCGTTGCTGTAGATCACGTTGATGGGCCGGGTTGGAAAGTTCTGCGCCGCAGCTGGAAAAGATGCGAGGGCAGCGATCTGCAAAATTCCCAGGACGGGCAATAGGATTCGATTGATCGAAATACGATTGAAAATGGTTCTCTGTCTTTTCATGATTCTCACTCCTTTTAGGGTTCTTTCTCTTTCTATTAGTGACCACACACCGGAACGGTACCGCCTAGATAATTCCGGATACGCGCAAGCGGCCGATGGCATCGCTGGAAAAGCCGCATTCCGCTAAAGCCTCCTGGGTGTGGGCGCCGCGCGCCGGACCGATGCTTTGTATGGGTTTAGACCATCCGGCGAAGCGCGGCACGACTGCGGGCATGGGCATGGAACTGCCGTCCGGCCTGGCCACACGCACGACGCTTCCGCGGCCCAGAATATGTTCGTCCGACGCCAGGGCGCGTGCGTCGGCAATGGGCCCCAACGCCACGTTGTGACGGTGCGCGGTTTCCAGCACCTCGGAAAAGGTGCGCTCCGCAACCCACTTGTCCATGATGGCGTAAATCTCCGGCATGCTGGTTTGGCGCGCCAGGGTGGTGGAGTAGCGCGGGTTGTCGCGCAGCTCCGGGCCGCCCAGCATGTTCAGAAGCCTCGCGGCGGTCGCTTCGTTGGCTGCGGACACTGCGATGTACATACCGTCCTTGGTGCGGTTCATGTTGCTGATGGAGTAGCTCATCGGAAACGAATTACCCTTGCGCGAGATCGGCGTGCCCATGGCGGTGGCAATGGGCAGTTGCCACTCGATCATGCGCTGCACCGCCTGGTGCAGGGGAACGACCACGTCCATGGCGCTGCCACCCTGCATGCGCAATCGACGCAATTCCGCCATGGCGCGCACCGCCGCCAGGGCGCCCGCCAGATAGTCGACCATCGGAAACTCGGCCTGCACAGGCGTCTGGCCTGCATGGCCCGTCAATGCCATCATGCCGGTCAGGGCTCCGGCGAGGTCAGCGGTTTTTGACCACGGCCACAGTTCCGGGCGATCCGAGCCGGGCGCAATCACATCAACCAGCAAAGGCCTTTTCTGCAGCCCGCCGAGATGGCGCAGCCAAGGATGGACATCGCGCCCGGCCTGAGGAACATCCGTCACGATGATGTGGGCGTGGGCGAGCAACGCCCGCACCGGCCCCGCAGCGGCTGTGGCAGCAGCGTTGATCTGGACGGATTTTTTGTTTCTCGCCAGGATGTCCCACCATTCCGCGGGTTTCCGATCGCGCATGGCGGAGCCGCGCGCAGGCGTTTCCGCCACGTATACGCTCGCATCAAAATCGGCCAACAGTGCGCCCGCAAAGGCAGCTCCGGGCGTATCAGATATTTCCAGGACGACAATGCCGGACAGGGGCAGCTTCGCTGGTGGTTCTCGATTCAGCGCATTCATTCAGATCACCCCGCTGTCACGCAGGCGCTCGAACTCCGCCGCGGGCATGTTGAGATAGTCAGCGAACACCTGCTGCGTGTATTCGCCTAGCCCCGAATCGTGAAAGGCCACGCGGTGGTCCTCCTCTCCCCCCACGGGGAACACAGGGCCCGGCACGCTGAACTTGCCGAGTTTGGGGTGCGATATGTCCACCACGTCGCCTCGCGCGCGGAAGTATTCGCTCTTTGCCAGGCCTGCGCCGTCAAGCACCGGCACAATCGCCGCACCGGCCTCCATCAGCGCCGTACGTAGGTCGGCCGGATCCCGCGCGGCCGCCCATGCGGCGAGAGCATCTTCCCCGGGCACCTGCGCCGCGCCTACATCCAGACGCTGCAGTACCTGTTGGTCCGGGATACTGACGTAAAACCAGTCGCCGTTACTTGCTTGCAGGCAACGAAACAACGGGCGGGAGACTTGCTTGACGCCCCAGCCATAGGGGTCGTTCGAGCCTTGCCGCACAGGTGCCTCGCCAGTTCGCGCCAGAGTTGCCATCTGGCACTCCAGCATGCGGAACAGCGGTTCGTACAATCCTATATCGACATGGACACCTTCGCCGCCGCCAACATCGCGCTGATACAGTCCCATGGCAACGCCGAGGATGCCGAACAGGCCTGTGGACGCGTCGCCAACCGAAAAGCCGACGTATAAGGGACGGTCATCGGGCTCGCCGGTCAATGCGACCATGCCGGAATAACCTTCCGAAATCTTGCCGAAGCCCGGTTTTGACGCGGATGGCCCGCTGCCGCCGTAGCCGCTGATGCTCAGCATGATCAGTTTCGGATTCATTTGATGCACAGCTTCCCAGCCGAAGCCTGCCTCCTGCAACGCACCGGGACGGTAGTTTTCGATGAGCACGTCCGCCTTCTTGATCAACCCTTCCAGCAGCGCTTTGCCTTCGGTGCGCTTGAAATCGAGTGTGATGCACTTCTTGTTGCGGCTGGCCACCCCCCACCATGAGCTGATCCCTTCCTTCTTGAACCCGGCATTGCGCTGTATGTCGCCCTTGCCCGGCATCTCGATCTTGATGACTTCCGCACCCAGATCAGCCATGAGCGATCCCGCAAACGGGCCTGAAATAACCGTGCACAGTTCGAGCACAACGATATCGCCAAAGGGCAGGTCGCTTTTGGGTTGCACCGGTTTCCCTTCCCACATTTGCCGAGGCTAGAGGACCCTGAATTTCGGCAGGGCAAATCCGTCACTGATAGCGTCGAACCACACCTGCACGCGCAGGCCCGCCTGCAGCTTTTCAGGTGCGATATCCGTTACCCAACTTGCAATGCGCATGCCTTCGTCAAGCTCCACGATTACCCCGGCATAGGGCACATCGGCAGCCAGGCCGGGGTGCAGCGCCTGCCTTACCGTCGTCCAGGTATGGACCTTTCCCTTTCCCGAAACAGGCACCCATTGGGCATTGCTGGACTGGCAATTCGGGCAGAGCGGACGCGGCGGATGCCGGAAGGTTTCGCAGGCGCCGCAACGCTGAAAGCGCAATTCCTGCTTGCCGCACCAGCCATAGAACTCTCCGCTGTATCCCTGCAGCGAAGGCAGCGGGCGGGCGGGTGTTGGGGTGACTTTGGCGTTCATGATTGTTCGGAGTCGATAACTCAGTTACGCACTCAATTACGAAAAATCGCCATGGAGCCATGCGCGTGGCCGCCCCACCCCGTCACCACCCCGATCTCCGCGTCCCTCACCTGTCGCGCTCCGCCATCGCCGCGCAACTGTGTGACCGCTTCTACGATGTGGTTCATTCCGGTGTTATGCGCGTGCGACAAAAGGCCGCCATGCGTGTTCACCGGCAGTGTTCCTCCAAGCTCGATGTTGCCATCCGAGACGAAGGTGCCTCCCTCGCCTTTTTTGCAAAACCCGGCCGACTCGATTTGCATAATGGTTTGACCGGTGAAGCAATCGTAAATCTCGGCGAAATCGATGTCTGCGGGTTTCATGCCGGCCATGGCGTAAGCACGCGGCGCAGCGCGATCAAGCCCGATTTCGAGGATGTCTGTGCGATTGGGAATGTCGAGCGAGGGATACGGATGTCCCGTGCCAACGCCGGAAACGAAAACCGGCTTTTGCTTCAGGTCCCTGGCGCGTTGGCTGGTAGTCATCACCAAGGCGGCGGCACCGTCAGTTTCCAGGCAACAATCCAGCAGTCGGTAGGGCTCGCTGATCCAGCGCGACGCCAGGTAATCATCCATGGTCATGGGCACGTTGAACATCAACGCCTCAGGATTCAATTGCGCATGCCTGCGCATGGCGAGGGCGACTGCGCCCAGTTGCCGCTCCGTAGTGCCGTACAGCAGCATATGGCGACGCGCCATCCAGGAATAGTGCTGCGCGGGGGCCTGGACTCCGTAGGGAGAGTAGTAATCCCGGATGGTGTCGGCCGCCTGAAAGCCCGAGCTCGCGTCCTTGGGCTCGCGAGCGCGCCGCCCTGAAAACATCAGGCTGCACATGGGAATGAGAACGTGGCTCGCCACACCGCCCACCAATGCGAGCGCCGCCGTTTCCACTGCCGCCACGCATTCCGCACCGCCCATTTCCTGCAGCGATGCGGTGTAGTGCAGGTCGCGAATGCCGAAGTTGGCGCAGAAGTCACCCGCCGTTCCTCCACTCGCCACACCCGCTGGCAGTATGACGGCGTCTATGTCCTGCGGCCGGATTCCCGCATCACGCACGGCTGAGAGCGACGCCTCCAGAGCCAATACCAGCGCCGGCTTGTCGGTGCCGCGCGTGTAAGGCGTGGAGCCTGTGCCTACAATGCAGGTCTTGTCCCGCATGGTCAGGCCCTGGCTAACAGCCTTGCGGCAATGCGCTCGATTTCGAGCATGAAGCCGGCTTCGTCGTTGGGTGCGCGGAAGGCCACGATCATCTGCTCGGCGCCGGATTGGTGAAGCGCTTTCACCTCAGCTGCCGTAATGGTTGGATCGATGCGGCACTGGACGATGAAACGTGAATGCTCCCGGCCCGCCGCGTGCCGCTGCTCCCGCAGCCTCGCCACATGCTCGCGAAGGGATTCTGGCGTGTGAATGCGCCCGCACCAGCCGTCGCCAAGGGTGGCGGCACGGCGCAGGGCCGCGGGGGACTCGCCTCCGATCATGATGGGGATGCCGCCCTTTTGCACCGGCTTTGGTTCAAACCGCGCGGGCGGAAAGGAAAAGAACTCGCCGCTGAATTGCGGCGTTTCCTTTTCCCAGAGTTCTCGCATGACACGGATGCTCTCGTTCATTCTGCGGCCGCGATTTTTGAAATCCATCCCGGCGATCTCGAATTCTCCCGGAATCCAGCCGGCCCCCACTCCGAGGAACAGCCTCCCTTCAGACAGATAATCAAATGTTGCCGCGGCGCGTGCCACGACCAGAGGGTGTCGCACAGGCAGAACATAGATGGCTGTGGCGAATGCAATGCGCTTGGTTGCGGCCGCCATGTATGTGAACCACTGGAAAACATCGGGCATGGGTGCGCCCTGGCGAAAAATCCGGCGTGAAGTGAGAGTGGCCTCACTGACGCTGCTCACCGGCTTGTCCAGATGCGCTGTATCACGAAGCGGCAGCACATCGGGCAGAATCAAATGGTCTCCGCAGGCGATAAGCCCAAAACCGCATTCCTCGGCGCGCTTCGCAATCCGGACCAGCGCCGCTGGTCCGAATTCGTACAACAGCACGCCGAAGTCAAGGCCGATCAGCACCGCGTCGCCCCTGCCTAGTTCACGAACCCGTACAGCTTGGCGGCGTTGTCGCAGATCATCTTACGCTTGTCGGTCTCGCTCACGCCATCGAAAGTCTGGTCGATAACCTGCTTCGATTCCGGCCAGGTCGTATCGGTATGTGGATAGTCAGACGCCCACATCAGGTTCTCCACGCCCATCATGTGGCGCAGCTGAATTCCAGCGCGGTCATCCTGGAAGGTGGCGAAAATCGATTTTCTGAATGTATCGCTGGGCAACTCGTTGGCCGGTGAACCCATGTAGCGACGATGTACCTTGAATACATGATCCATCCGTTGCAGAATGAACGGGATCCAGCCAATTCCACCCTCTGCAAGCACCACCTTAAGCTTTGGATTTCGCACGAACACACCACCGAAAATCAGCAGCGTCAGGTGCTCGGCTATGGAAATAGTGCCCGTGGAAGGAGCCAGTTCCCTGGAACCCGGGAGGCTGAGGTTCTCCGGGCTCATGCCGCGCATGAAAGGGTTGGTGTGGGTGTGAATGCTGATGGGCATATCCAACTCTGCCGCAGCAGCCCAGAATGCTTGGGCATCGGGGTGATGAACCGGCATTCCGCCATCCTTCTGCCCTAAAAAGACCGTACGCAGGCCGAGTTCACGGGCGTGCCGCAGCGCTTTTACCGCATTCTGCCCCCCCTCGTCATCTAGTTGCGGCGCAGCACCAATGCCCACCAGCCGGCTGGGACTCTTCTTGCAAAAGTCCGCAATCCATTCGTTATATGCCATGGCGCAGGCGAGGCGCACCTCGGCATTGGCGCATCGGCCCAGATAGCGCATGATGCCGGGATACAGTACATCGGCATCAATATGGTCAATATCCATGTCCTTCAGGCGCTCCTCAGCGTTGAAAGATCCGGGCCGCATCGTTGCAAATCTGACAGGCGTGGAAAGGTAGTCTTCCTTCTTGCGACCAGCCACCGCACTCGTGGAGATAAAACGCGGCTCGGCATCCGGGGCCATCAGCCAGGCGTCACCTTTTTCAAGATGAACGACCTTTGGCCCAATGTCCTTAAGCGACTTGGGTATGTTCTGAAAAACGTCCGGCGGTTCGTTGATATGCGAGTCAGCGGACACTATGTTGTAGTGGGTCATATTCCCTCCAAACCTTGGGTATCGAACGCGCGAAGGTACTGCCCTGTTCCAGATGAGTCTAATGCTATATTTCGCTGTAATCAGACCTGAATCAGATGAAGATCAAGACAACAGATGGAACTACGGCATTTTCGATACTTCATTGTGGTGGCGGAAGAGCAGAACATCATGCGTGCTGCGGAGCGCCTGCACATTGCGCAATCTGCGCTCTCCCGCCAGATGATGGACCTGGAGGAACAACTTGGCGTGGCGCTGTTCGAGCGGCAGCATCGCCGCATTCATCTTTCGGAAGCGGGACGGTTCTATTTCACCCAGATCAAGCAGGTGCTCGAGAATATCGAGCAGATAAACGCGCAAACGAGGCGTTATGCCGCAGGGAAAATCGGATCACTCAGCATCTGTATTAACAATGCTGCCGTGCGTGTACCCGTAGTAACCCATTCACTGCGAATTTTCAGGTCAGTTCACCCGGGCATCGACCTCAAGCTCACGCACATGTATGCGTCACAGCAGCTCGAAGCGTTGCGTGCTGGAAACATCGACGCTGCCTTTGTTCTGCATTCGAGCGACGAAGAGGAAACGGAATTCGGGCGACTCGAAGTCGGTAAGGACAAATACATACTGGCCATTCCATCATCGCACCGCCTTGCCAGCCGTCGAGTACTTCGCATGATCGATTTAAGGGACGAAGCATTCCTTTGGAAACTGCCGGGCAGACCTCCCGATCACGTCATGGATGCCTGCCTCGCGGCCGGATTCACGCCCCAAATCTCACAGTATGTAGAGCGATTGGAAATAAGTCCCAAGCTCGTAGCCGAGGGCATGGGACTCGCTTTCGTGCTTTCCTATACCCGGTATATGGACACAGAGGTGGTTTTTCGGCCTGTGGCCGATCTCGATGTGTCCCTCAATTTGGACCTGATGTGGAAGCGCACCAATTCATCTGCTGCATTGGCACAGTTTGTAGAAACGGTCCGAACGCACCAGGCTGAAATCTCCTAGTAAATCGGTCCGCGCTACTCGAACTGGATGTTGTTTTCCTTGACCAGCTTCTTCCAGCGCTCGTGCTCGGTGAGGATGTAGCGCCGGAACTCATCCGGTGAGCTGCCGATCAACCGGATCTCGGCGGAGGTGCGTTTCACCATCTCCGGCGATCTGGCGATCTTCACCAGTTCGGCATTGAGCTTGTTGATGATGGGTGGAGGCGTCTTCGCCGGTGCCAGAAAGCCCAGCCAGCTTGAATACTCGAAGCCCTCGTAACCGGCTTCGACCAGCGTGGCCACATCGGGCATGGCGGGCACGCGCTCCAGGTTGGCCTGGGCGACGATGCGCAGCTTGCCGGACTTGGCCAGGGGCAAGGCGGTGGTGAAGGTGAGAAAGGTGAGATGCGCCCGGCCGCTGAGCAGGTCCGGCATGGCGGCACCCGTGCCCTTGTAGTGCACCATGGTCATCCTGGTGTTGGAGACGCTCTCCAGCCACACGCCGGTCAGGTGCTGCGCGCCGCCCGCGCCCACGGTGGAGTAATTGAGCTTGCCGGGATTGGCCCTGGCATAGGCGACGTACTCGGTAATGTTCTTGATGGGCAGCGAGGGATGCACCGCCAGCACCGCGTTGCGCTTGCTCATGAGTGAAATGGGCGCGAGCGACGGGTACAGGTCATAGGGCAGGTCGGTATGCATCAGCGGCACCACCGACAGCGACGCGGTCATGAGCAGCAGCGTGTAGCCATCGGACGCGGCCTTCACCACGTGGGTGAGGCCGATGGTGGTGCCGCCTCCGGGCTTGGCCTCCAGCACGAAGGTCTGACCCAGGCTCTCGGTGAGCCGCTGGGTGTACAGGCGTCCTTCGGAATCGGTGGGGCCGCCGGGTGCGAAGGGCGTGACCACCAGCACCGGCCTGGAGGGATAACCGTCGGCAGCGCCCTGGGCCAGGGCCGCAGCAGGCGCAGAAAGTGCCGCCATAATTATTATCAATGCACGGATATTGTCCATGATGGGTGTACCTCACTATGAATATTGTTATCAAGCCTTCATGCCGTCTTGGCGACCTGTGTTCAAGGCATTGTAGCGTTGTAGCGCGCTGAATTTCGCCAGACGGCTGAAGGCAGTCCGCGGACTGCGGTGGCGCTTGCTTCAATCCAGCTTGATGTTGCCGGCGCGCACGACCTTGCCCCACTTGGCGGTTTCCTCCTGTATCACCGCGGTAAATTGCTGCGGGCTGTTGCCCACCAGTTCCACCCCTTGCGATTGCAACAGCTTGCGGGTCTCGGGCGCGTTGATCACTTTCACCGTGCTGGTGTGCAGACTGGCGATGATGTCCCTGGAGGTGCCCGCCGGTGCCAGAAAGCCTATGCCGGCGCTGGACTCGAATCCGGGCATGCCGGCCTGCGCCATCGTCGGCACCTCGGGCAGCGATGCCACCCGTGCCGGCGCGCTGACCGCGAGAACCTTGAGTCGCCCGCTCTTGATAAAGGGAAGGGTGGTGGGAACGCTGATGATCATCAGGTCCACCTCCCCGGCCACGACGGCGGTCAGTGCCGGCCCGCCGCCCTTGTAGGGAATGTGGAGCAGGTCGACCTTCTCCATCAGCTTGAACAGCTCTCCGGACAGGTGGTTGATGCTGCCGTTGCCCGCCGACGCGTAGCGCAGCTTTCCCGGATTGGCTTTGGCAAAGGCCAGCAGTTCTTTCAGCGTGCCCGCCTTCACCGACGGGTGCATGATCAGCGCCGTGGGTGTCATCGAGATCAGCGTAATGGGAATGAGATCCCTGGCCGTATCGAAGGGCATGTCCGGATACAGGCTGGGATTGATCGTCAGCTGGCTGGTTGACGTGATGAGTATGGTGTAACCGTCCGGAGCGGACTTGACCACGGCCAGCGCGCCGATATTGCCGTTGGCGCCGGGCTTGTGCTCGATGATCACCTGCTGCCCCAGCAGTTCGGTCAACCCCTGCGCCACCGGACGCCCGGTCAAATCGACCGGCCCTCCCGGTGCATAGGTACTGATGAGGCGTATCGGTTTGCTGGGATAGGCCTGCCCTGAGGCCAGGGGCGCGAACGCCACCGATAGACCCGCAATCGCCAGCATCCCCGCCATCTGCATCGTCCGGTTGCGCTTACTCATTGTTTCGTGCCTCCTCGGCTCGTTGTGTGATCTAGATTCCCGGATCCGCGTCCAGCCGCACCACGATGCCCTCCAGCTCTGCGCAAGCGGCCGGATAGCGCTGCATCACCAGCGGATCATGTCCGGGAATAATGTGCTGCGCAGACTGCGCCAGCCGGCGCAGCTTGTCATACCCTTCCACCATGTCGCCCAGGTGGAAGCTGGTCGGATAACAGCGGTTGGTCTCCATATGCTCGTAGTAGTGACTGGCGTCGGAGGCCAGCACCAGCCATCCGCGACGCGTCATGACCCGCACGCATTGCAATCCGTCGGTGTGGCCGCCGATGTGGTGCACACTCACCCCGGGCACCAGCTCGGCATCCCCGTCATGAAAGCTCACGCGGTCCTTGTAGACCAGCCTCACCATGCCGACCACATCCTCGACTTCATAGGCGTGACCGAAGCGGCTGTGGCGCATGTGCCGGCCGGTGGCATAGCGCATTTCTGCGTCCTGGAGGTGAAACTGCGCCTGCGGAAAATCCTGGAACGTCCCGACGTGGTCGTAGTGCAAATGCGTGATGATCACCTGCCTCACCTGATCGGCCGTCACGCCCAGCAAGCCCAGACCTTCCAGCGGCGTGCGCAGGTAGTCGCGTTCCCGCTGCGCCGCCATTTCGCGAGTAAACCCGGTATCCACGACAAACAGTTGCTGCTCATTGCGGATCAGCCAGACAAAATAATCCATGGGCATGGGCGCATCATGCGGGTCTCCGCCGATGAAATTGGCCGCTCGACTGGCCGGCCGGGTCGCGTACTTGACGGCGAATACCTCGTACACGGGTGTGTCCATGAGTTCCTCGCGATTATTCTCATGATGGAGTGTCATCAATGTTACTGGATTCCCCGCAGGCCGTTGCACAGGCTTGCACAGGCGGACGCAGGCATCAACCCGGTGTCACTCACCGCTCCTGCCAGTAACGCGCACGCAATTGGCGTTCGTGCTCGACGCTCAGGCCGGCCGCTGTAAAACGAAAGCTCACCGCCCCGTCGCGGTCGGTGCGCTGGCGTGCGGAATTGGCGTAGCGATCCCATACATCGGTCCTGGGATGACCGAAGCGGTTGCGATAACCGACCGAGAACACGGCGTGGCGCGGCGCCACCGCGGCGACGAACGCCGGCGTCGACGAGGTGCCGCTGCCGTGATGCGGCACCAGCAGCACATCGGCGCGTTGCAACTTACCCTGCTGCAACAAGGCCTGTTCGGCACCCTTCTCGATGTCGCCGGCCAGCAGCACCGATCCGCCCGCCGCCTCGATGCGCAGCACGCAGCTGGCTTCGTTGGTGCGCTTCGATAACTGCGGCGCGTCCGCGCCCGGATGCAGCCATTTGAATTTCACGCCGTCCCACTCCCACTCGCGGCCGGCGAAACAGGGCAGACGGTATGGCGCCGTGCCCGCGGGCAAGCGTTCGGCAGGTACCGAGGAGACCAGTTGCCCCACTGCCATGGCCGCCAGCACCGATGCCAAACCGCCCGCGTGGTCCTTGTCCTCGTGCGACACCGCCAGCATGTCCAGGCGTCCCACGCCCTCCCCGCGCAGATACGGCAGGATGATGCGGCTGCCGCTGTCGGCCTGCGCGCTCCACACAGGACCCGTGTCGTAGAGCAGCGTGTGCGCTGTCGTGCGCGCCACCACCGCCAGGCCCTGGCCCACGTCCAGCACCGTCAGCCACAACTCACCCGGCCTGGGCGCAGGCGGCGATACGGCAAACAGCGGCAGCATCAGCACCAGGCCCAGGGTGCGCGCCGGAAAGCCGCGCGGCGCCAGCAGCCAGGCAACTCCGAGGAGAGCCAGCGGCACGCTCCAGGCCACCGGCGCGTGCTGCTGCCACACCGCGGCCTCGGCCTGGGCCCAGTGGCTTGAGCAGCAGCATCAGCCACTCGAACACGGCATGCGCGGTGAACAGCAGGAAGTCCCACGGCAGCACCGCGCCAGCCAGTGCCAGCGGCGTCACCACCAGGCTCACCAGCGGAATCGCCACGGCATTGGCAATGGGCGAAGCCAGCGACACCTGCCCGAACAGCGCCAGCAGCAACGGCGCCAGGCCCACGGTCACCGCCCACTGCACCCTGCCCCACTGGCGTAGCCATTCCGGCGGGCGCAGCCAGCCCCGCCAGCCATTGCGCGCGGCTGGCGGTGCAACCAGCCGGTTGCTGCCGACATAGAAGATCACCGCCACCGCGCCGAAGGACAGCCAGAAGCCCGGCGACAGCACCGCCCAGGGATCGAGGATGAGCACGACGAGCAGGGCCAGCGCCAGCACGCGCGAGGCCGCGCTGAAACGATCGAACAACAAGGCCAGCGCCACCACCGCCACCATGTACAGCGTGCGCTGCGCCGGCACGGAGAAGCCGGAGATCGCACAGTAGGCAAAGGCGGCGAGCAGGCCGGCTGCCGCCGCGGCTTTCTGCGCGGGCAGCTTCAGCACCAGCGAGGGCACGCGCCGCCACAGCGCCATCGCCAGCGCCGCAATCAACCCGGAGATCATGGTGACATGCAGACCGGAGATGGACATGAGGTGCGACACCCCGGTGCGCGCGAATACCTGCCAGTCGTCCGCGACAATGGCGCGCTGATCGCCGATGGCCAGCGCCACCAGCACGCCGGCGTAGGGCGCCTCGGCGAGCGCACGGCGGAAACGCTCGCGCACCGCTTCGCGCATTCGCTCTAGGGCATAGAGCGGTTGCGGCACGAAATCATCGAGACGCTCACGCACGCCCGAAGGCGCCGGTCGCACATAGCCGGTGGCGCGTATGCCGCGCTCCAGCAGCCAGGCCTCGTAATCGAAGCCATGCGGATTGGCGCTGCCGTGCGGGCGGCGTAGCCTGACGGTGAAGCGCCAGCGCTCGCCGGCGCGCAGCGGCAGTTCGGCCGTGTCCTCAGGCTGTGGCCCGCGATACCAGGCAAGCTGTATGCGTTCGGGCACCTGCGCCGGCGCGGCGATGGGCGATGTCGATGGCGAAGTCGCGGGCAGTTGCGCCGACTCGACCTCGAATTCAAAACGCAGGCCGCGATCGAAAGGCTGGGGCAAGGCGGCGACCACGCCGACCAGCATCACGTCCCGGCCCTCCAGCGCCGGATCGAGTGCATCAGACAGGCGCCACTGGGCGAACAGGGCTGTCCAGGCGAAGCCCAGGAGCATTGCCAGCGCAAGGCTCGACACAACCTGCAGCGCAGGTCTGTACGCACCCGCATTCACACGCCGCACACGCTGGCGCAACAGCACGCAACACGACAGCGCTATCGCCAGTGCCAGCCACATTGCCCACGAGGGCAGTTGCGCCTGGCCCTGCAACAGCAGCACGCCCAAGACAAAGCCGACCGCGGTCAGCCTCATTCCCCTTCCCCGGTACCCTCGGCGTAGCGCGCATCCTTCATCCTGACTGAACGCTCGGAGAGCCGAAGCGTTGAATGCCGGCCGCGCAGATCAGGCGACTATCACGATGCCCCGCCCGCCTCCACGCCTTCTACGCGCACGACACCGGCCTTGATAAGGCCCTCGAACCGCTCCGCCATGCCGATACTGCGCAGGATGTCCTCCGCATCGGCGCCCGGTGGCGACGCAGGAGCGCCGTGATCAGGCGGCGTCCTGGACAAACGTATACCAGGTCCCGTGGTGGTCACCAGGCCCAGCCTGTCATGGTGCCGGGTGAGGCTTAGGCCCTGGGCAATGGTCCGGGCATCCTGCATCAGCTCATGGAAACTGAGCACCACATGCTGTGCGCTGATGCCCGCCTTCTCCAGGATGTATTCCCAGTCCCGGGCGTTGCGCTCGCGGAAGCGCTGCTCCAGCGCGGCCTCGAGTGCGGCCCCGCTCAATGCGGCCAGATCCGCCAGCGCCGGGCACTCCTTCAGGCTTGCCGCCTTCGCCGCCATGAACACCCAGCCGTCGCCAGCCTGGTATGCGCGGTAGAGCGGTCCGCGCCCCAGGCTGTCCAGCCCTCCCGGCTCCTCCCATTGCTTGCCCTTGAAGTCCTGCATGAAGCTGGCCTGAATGATGGTTGCCGTGTACATCAGCGCGCCATCGATCTTCTGCCCTTGGCCAGTGCGGCGCCGGTGCAGCAAGGCGAGCGCAATGCCCATGGCGATGCCCAGCCCTGTTCCGTAATCGATGGCGTTGAACGGGTTCTGCGCCGGCACGCCGTGCTCGCCTCCATACCGCCTCGCCATGCCGCACAGCGCCTGCACCAGCACCTCCCGCCCCGGGCGCGAGGCATACTCGGAATTCAGGCCATAGGTGTTCACCGAGGCATAGATGATGTCGGGACGTCGCTGTCTCACCGCCTCGTAGCCTATGCCCAGCTTGTCTGCCACGCCGGTGCGGAAGTTTTCGATCACGACATCAGCGTCCTCGAGCAGCTTCCAGAAGATATCAAGGCCTTCTTTCACTTTCAGGTCGAGCAGGATGCTGCGCTTGGCACGGTTGATGTCGTTGTGCCAGTTGACCGGGTTGCGGTGCGGGCTATCGATCTTGATGACGTCGGCCCCATACTCGGCCAGGGTGCGCCCGCAGCTGGGGATGGCCAGGATGATGCCCAGATCGAGCACCTTCACGCCCTGCAGGGCACCGCGCAACAGTTCCGCGCCAGATGCTTCAGTCGCCGCTGGCTCGCCCTTGAGTTCCGCCAGGATTTCCTCTCGATGCTGATCGGGCAGCGGTCGCGGCAGTCGCACGGAACCCGGGGTCCCGGACATCTGCGTGAGCATGCCGGGGCCCCAGTACGAGCCGAGCAGCGGATCTTCGAAGGACCGGACGATGCCGGACTCACGGGCCAGCGGATGGGCCATCCACTGCTGTGCGGAAAAACAGGAAGCGCCCTCGACACCGAGGCGGGCGCAATAGCCCTCCCATTCCTTCGCACTCCGGGTCAGAAAGATTCCGTCGATGCGCTTTTCCCGTTCATCGACGCTGACGGTCGTATCGAGGCCAAAGTCCTTCTCGATACTGGCATGAATGAACCTGGGTACATACATCAGCCACAAGTCGTCCTGGCACAAGGCATAGCGCCAGGTGGTGCCGGTGCCGGATTCGCGCGCGTCCATCACTTTGGAGGCCTTGCCACTGAAGGCGGTAAACGTCGCGCTGAAAAGCGGGATCTCGATGGCCTGCCCCCGGCCCGAGCGCTCGCGCTCGTTGAGCGCCATGGTGACGGCCACGCCGCCATGCAGCGCACCGTACACCGAGCAAAAGGGCAGGCTGTTGTACACCGGCCGATGCATTTTCAGTGCCGCATGGGTGGAATAGCAGCCGGTCGCAGCCCCCAGCACGCCCTCCCAGGCCTGCATGCCGGCACGCGGATCGTTGGAAGGAAAGCCCGGCATGGAGCAATAGATCAGGCGCGAAGACACGCCGGTCATGACTGTGGCCCCCAGGCCCAGCCTGTCCATGACGCCGGGCCGGAAGTTCTCGATCACCACGTCGGCCCACTCGATGAGCTGGCGCGCGATCTTGTTGTCGTCCGGGTTCTTCAGATCCAGGGCAATGCTGCGCTTGTTGCGGTTGAAGGTGGCGTTGGCGGGCGTGTCGTAACGCGGTCCGTCAGGCGATTCAACCCGGATGACATCGGCGCCGTAATCGCCGAGCAACATGGCGGCCATGGGGCCGGCGATGTACTGGCCGAAGTCGACGACACGAATGCCTTGGAGTGCGCAAGTAGAGATCGGGGACATGGACACCTGAGGTTCGTTTTATTGGCAGCGAATAGAGTTCCGTCGACGTGTGCCGGGTCGCGCAGCGGATCAATAAAGTGACAGGACTGCCCGCACCCGCCCCCCCCGCCGCCTTCCACGCCCCCAAGGCCCGGAGAGCGGCGGCGAAGCGGCGGATTGTGTCGCTAGTCGCTGGTGATGCCGGCGGCCTTGATCACCCTGCCCATGCCGGCCATGTCCGCGCTGATCACCGCCTTGAAGTCCTCCGGGCTGCCACCTATGACCTCCAGCCCCGAGGCGATGAACTTGTCGCGAACGCCAGGCTGCACAATAATTTTCCCTATCTCCTGGTTCAGGCGGTTGATGATGGCCGGAGTCACCTTCGCCGCCGCCAGCATGCCGTAGGTGGATACAGCCACGTAGCCCGGCAGTCCTGAGGCCGCAACGGGCGCGAGGCCGGGAAACAGCGCCGAGGCCTTGGCACTGGTAACGCCCAGGGCCTTGAGGCGTCCGGATTTCACGAAGTTCACGCCGGCGCCCGCGGTGGCGAACGACACCTGCACCTCGCCAGCGACCACGGCGGCAACCGCCGGCCCTCCACCCTTGTACGGCACCCGCACGATGTCGACACCGGCCATGGACTTGAACAGCTCCGCCGCAAGATGGGGCGCATTGCCGGCGTTGCCTGACGAGTAGTTCAATTTGCCGGGATTGGCCTTGGCGTAGGCAATCAACTCCTTGACCGAAGAAACCGGCACCGATGGATGAACCACGAGGATGGTGGGAGCGCCGGCGATCAGGGCAATGGGTGCAAAGTCGCTGAGGGGATCGAACACCACGTCGCTTTGCAGAAACGGCAGCAGCCAGATCGAGCTGGCATAAAACATTACTGTGTGGCCGTCCGGCGGCGCCTTGATCACCGCGTCGCGGACAACGATGCCGCTGGCCCGGTTCTCAACAACCACCGGCTGCCCCAGGGACGTCGAAAGCCCGGTAGCGATCAGCCGGGCCGCAAAATCCGTTCCGCCGGAGGCCGATCCGCTGATCATGCGGATGGGCTTGGTCGGGTAGTCCTGGGCGATGACGCCGCCGGCTGAAAACGCCATCGACAGCGCCAGGGCGGACATCGTTGCGCGAGCTAGTCTCATGGACCCTCCTTCACGTTGATGGAGCACCGCCACACGGCGGCAATGTGAGCAAACGGGGTGTTAGATAAAGGCTCTTTGCGCGTTAATTGATGATGGTCTCATAGACCCAAGGCCAGCTTGAGCATGGGTGCAGGTTGGCCGTGGTTTTGGGCTGACCGGTCCAGAGCCCTGAACCAACCCAAATAGCTATCGAGGTAGGACGTCGCCACGCCCTTGAAGCGGTGTATCCAGTGCTTCAGGCGTGAGTGATAGGCGTTGACGTTCTGGATGTGCCAAGGGCCCTGGACACGCACGCCCTTGGAGAGGTTCAGGCCATGGTGCTCAATCCCCAAGTGTTCTGCGGTTTTGGCTAAGGCGCCACCGCCGTCCGAACACAGGATGGCATCAGGCGGCAGTACAGGTGCCAAGGCCGCCAAGATGTTGACCTTGTCCGGAGCCGCCAAGATGAAGTCAGTGGTGGCCCCCGATCGGTCTCGTGCCACCAGCACTGGAACGTACTCAGCCGATGTGCCGCGTTTGGCGGCCCGGCCGCCCCGACGTCGCCGCACACGGCCGTGCACCTTTTGTCCTTTGTAAGAACGCAAGAAATAGGTCTCGTCGGCCTCGACCACGCCCTGCAGGCAGCCCGTCTTGTGGCTCTTTGGAATCTGCAAGAAGCGATGCCGCCAGCGGAACGCCGTGCTGGGGGCCACATCCATTGACTGAGCAGCCTGGTGCACGCTCAAGCCTTGGTTGAGCACATCGGCCTGAGCCAGCCACTTCGCCTTGTGCCGCAGCCGGGCCAGTGGCGTACCGGTCAAGGCGTTGAAGGTTTTAGAGCAGTCAGCGCATTTGTAGCGCTGTAGCCCACTGGCTTGGCCGTTACGAACGAGCCGCACGCCCTGGCAGTGAGGACAGTGCGGGTGACCGCCTTGGCACGACTGCACCACTGCGAGGGCCGCATCCTCCTCCGTTTGACCTTGCAAAACTTGCAACAGCACCTCCCGCTGCCTAGTTGTCAGTGCACTGACCTGGGTCAGCATTCGATTCAGTTCCCGAGCGCGCATCGTGATCTCCTGTCGCCCCGGATCTCAGGGCTGTAGAATTCACTATCGCAGTCGTATAGCTCACCACGTGAGCCTGTCACTAACTAACGCGCAAAGAGCCT
>CAXNIK010000025.1:0-20428 GCA_964202115.1 Burkholderiales bacterium | reverse complement strand
ACAAGCGCGGCCCCATCACCATCGAGGACGTGCTGAAATCCAAGATGATCGCCTCGCCCATGCGCATGCTGGAATGCGCCACCTGGTTCCCCGGCGGCATCGGCTCGGCGGCCATCGTCACCCGCGCCGAGCTGGCCAAGGCCTCCCCGGGCAAGCCCACCTACATCGCCGGCTTCGGTCAGTGCTCCACGCATGAGTGGATAGGCGAGCGCATGGGCTTCTGGGGCGTGGAACCGGTGATGGACGGTCCCAACCTGGTGCGCACCGGCGCCTGCGTGGCGGCCAAACAGGCCTATGCCATGTCCGGCTTCACCCCCAAGGACGTGGACATCGTGCAGACCTCTGCTCCCTTCTCCTTCCTCAACGTGCTCATCCTGGAAGAGCTGGGCTTCTGCGGGGTGGGCGAGGGCGGTCGCTTCGTCGAATCGGGTGGCGTGGATTACGACGGCGGCCTGCCCTTCAACACCACCGGCGGCTATCTCTCCTTCGGCCAGTCCGGCCAGGGCTTGTATCTGCTCAAGGAAGTGATGGACCAGATCAAGGGCTGCCCGGAAGGGCGCCCCGTACCCGGTGTGGAAGTCGGCCTGGTGCACGGCCATGGCGGTCCCAATGCCTGTCACTCGGTGATGCTGGTCACCGGTGAGCCTTTGCAATAGGAGCTGAAAAATGGATATGACCCACTGGGCCGAAGGCCTCCCCCTGAAGGCCGGCGACATGTTCCTCGGGCTGTATCAGCCCTCGCCCGAAACCGCGGAATACTGGAAGGGCGTGAATCGCCATGAGCTGCTGATCAAGCGCTGCCGCAGCTGCGCCAAGCTGCATCATCCGCGCCGCATCCTGTGCTCGGCCTGCGGCGAGCCCGGCATGGACTGGACACAGGCCTCGGGCCGCGGCGAGGTGTACTCTTTCAGCGAGATCCACCGGACCACGGGCATATTCAGCGCGTCCACGCCCTACGTCGTGGGCATCGTCGCGCTGGAGGAGGGTGTGCACATCTTCACTCGCTTCCTGCCCCATGAAGGTGACGAGAACAACGCCAACATCAAGATCGGCAGCAAGGTCAGCGTGGAGTTCCAGGTGCTGGAGCAGGGTGCGCTGATGCCGGTGTTTAGACTCAGCGGCAACAAGGAGTAGCAATGGCATACGCTCCACTCAAAGGCATCGTCGTGCTGGACCTGACCCAGTCCCTCGCCGGGCCTTTCGCCGGCATGCTCATGGGCGACCTGGGCGCCGATGTCATCAAGATCGAAATGCCGGTCACCGGCGACGGCGCGCGCAAGTGGGGCCCGCCCTTTGCAGGCGACAGCGGCCCGACCTTCGTCGGCTTCAATCGCAACAAGCGAAGCTGCGCCATCGATTTGCACCTGCCCGAGGGCCGCGCGCAGGTCATCCACATGGCGAAGACTGCCGACGTGGTGCTGGAGAACTTCCGCCCCGGCACCATGAAGAAATTCGGCGTCGATTACGACACGCTGAAAGCCCACAACCCGCGGCTCATCTACGCTTCCATTTCCGGCTACGGCCAGAAGGGGCCCTTGTCCGGCTGGGCGGCCATGGACCTGATGATCCAGGCCATCAGCGGCATGATGTCGGTCACGGGCGAGCCCGAGGGCCGGCCGGTGAAGGCGGCTGCGCCCATCGCCGACCTCATGGGCGGCTATACCTGTGCCTTCAGCGTGCTCGCGGCGATACATGAGCGCAGCAAGTCCGGCGAAGGCCGGCGCATCGACGTCAGCATGCTCGATGCCATGATCACCGTGCTGGGGCAGAGCGTGGTGGCGACCACCATCAGCGGCGAGCCGCCCGAGCGCCAGGGCAATGCCCATCACCTCATGGCGCCTTACCAGTCCTTCCGTACCGCGACGGGCGACTTCGTCATCTCGCTGACCATACAGAAGCGCTGGGCCGCGCTGTGCACGCTGCCCGAGTTCACGCATATGTTCGACGACCCGGAATTCCAGACCCAGGACCAGCGCAACACCAACCGCGCAAGGCTGTGTTCCGAAATGGAAGCCATCTTCATGACCAAACCGGTGGATTACTGGATGGCCCACTTCGCCCGGCTGGCCCTGCCGGCGGCGCCCGTGAACACCATCCCGCAGATCCTGGAGAACGAGCACCTCGCCCAGCGTGGCACGCTGCTGGAAGTGGAATATCCTCCCGGCAGCGGCCGCAAGTACAAGGTTCCCGGCATGCCCTGGCGCGACGTGGCCGCTGAACAGCCCTTGCGCAGTCCGCCGGCCGTGGGTCAGCATACGGACGAAGTTTTGGAACAGTTTGGCATAGTGGCTTAGTGGCATGGGCAAGGGAGCGGCAGGACGCAAGACCGTCGCAGGTTAGTCAAAGCAAAGTTAGTCAAAACAACAAGGTCGCGGCTTTCGGCAGTTGGACCCCGGAACGCAGTCTTCGCAGGCTTGAACAAGGAGGAGTGTCATGAGATCAGTCAATGCAATGCAACGCTGCGTGCTGGCCGGTTTGCTGTGCGCGGCGGTTTCCGGTGCCTGGGCGCAATATCCCGAAAAGCCCTTGCGCGGCATCGTGCCCTTCGCACCCGGCGGCGCCAATGACGTGATGGCCCGCGTGATCTCGCCGCAGATCACCAAGTTGCTGGGCCAGCAGGTGATCGTGGAAAACCGTCCCGGTGCCGGTGGTCACATCGGCATCGAGGCGGTGGCCAAGTCCAGGCCCGACGGCTACACCTTCCTGTACAGCGCCACCGCCTCCACGGTGCTGCCGGCGATGACCCGGAACACGCGTTACGACCCGATCAAGGACATCCAGCCGGTGGCCGAGATCGGCCAGGGACCGTACGCGGTGTACATCAACCCCAAGCTGCCGGTGAACAGCCTGCGCGAGCTGGTCGAGTACGCGCGCAAGAATCCGGGCAAGTTGAACTCGGGGGCCGGCGGCAATTCGGGAACGCGGCTGTCCGTGGAACTGTTCAAGATCCAGAACAACCTGCAGCTTGAGATCATCATTTACAACGGCAACGGACCCACGGCCACGGCCGTGGTCGGCGGCGTCGTGGACATGGCCATCATGGATGTGTCCGCCTTCGCCGGCCATCTGCAGTCCGGTCGGGTGAAGGCCCTGGCGATCGCCGGCGAGAAGCGCCTGCCTGCGCTGCCCGATGTTCCCACCACGGCCGAGGCGGGCTATCCCGATCTGCTGGCCGGAGCCATCTTCGGTGTGTATGTCGCCGCGGGCACCCCGGGGCCCATCGTTCAAAGGCTCAATACCACCATCAACACCATCATCGTCATACCCGAAGTCACCGAGCAGTTGCGCAAGCTCGGCGCCGAACCCAGCCCCAAGAGCGTGGACCAGTTCACCAAACTCATCCACAAGGAAATCGCGACCTGGAAGGATGTGGTCACCAAGGCGAAGCTGCCGGTAGAGGATTTCTGAGATGGCCGGATCATTCGCCCTCTCCGGTGTGCGCGTCATCGACTTCGGTCAGTACATCGCCGGGCCGCTGGCGGCCATGCTGCTGGCCGACCAGGGAGCCGATGTCATCCGTGTTGATCCCCCTGGCGGCCCGCGCTACGACACGCCGGCCAATGCCACCTGGAACCGCGGGAAGCGCAGCATCGTTCTGGACCTCAAGACCGAGGATGGACGCAGCACCGCGCGCAAGCTGATCGCTTCCGCCGATGTGGTCATCGAGAATTTCCGGCCCGGCGTGATGGATCGCTTCGGCCTGGGCGCCGAGGCCATGAGTGCTGAGAATCCCGCGCTCATCTATTGCTCGCTGCCCGGCTTCGGCCGCGACGACCCGCGTGCCGGGGTGAGGGCCTTCGAAGGCGTGGTGGGCGCGGCCACCGGCACCTACCGTCCCGCGCCGGCTTCGAAGACCGGCCAGCCGGTGTACACCGTCATTCCCTATCCTTCGGCCTTCGCCGCCTTCCTGTGCGCGGTCAGCGTGGCCGCGGCGCTCAATGCGCGCCAGCGTTCGGGCCTGGGCCAGCGAGTCGAAATTCCGCTGCACGATGCCACCTATACCGCCTTCAGCAATCACGGCCTCAAGGTGTACAACGCACCGAAAGAGGACAAGGGCTTCGAGTGGTCGCGCCAGTTGCCCACCAGGGATGGCCGCTGGTTCCGTTACTTTGCAGGCAACAAGAAATTCGAGCACTTCATCGGCGAAATCGGCATGGCGAAATATCGCGATGCCGGCGCCAGCGCCGAGGAACTGGGACAGCGCTTCGACGAGATCTTCCGCACGCGCACCGCCGCCGACTGGGAGCTGTATTGCGCCGGCCTGGGCACCGAAGGCGCGACCTGCCACACCAGCGCCGAGTGGCTGCAGCATCCGCATGCGCTGGCCTCGAACATCATCGGCGAGTTCGACGATCCGGTGATCGGAAAATTCCGCGGGCCCGGCATCAATGTGCGCCTGTCCGATACGCCGGGCGAGGTGCGCTTCCCGCGCTCGCTGCCCGATGCGCACTACGCCGAAGTCATGAAGGATCTGCAGGCGCCGAGGCCGGCCCCGAAAGCCGGCACGCCGCTGCGCACAGCGCTGGAGGGAGTGCGCGTGCTGGACCTGTGCATCATCCTGGCCGGCCCCACCTGCGGGCGCACCCTGGCCGAGTTCGGCGCCGATGTCATCAAGATCGACAGCCCGCACCGCAACCCGGTGTCCTCGCACAATGACATCAATCGCGGCAAGCGCAGCATCCTGCTGGACCTGAAGACCAAAAAAGGCCTGGAGATTTTCTGGAAGCTGGTCGACCAGGCCGATGTGGTGCTGCAGAACTTCCGCAAGGGCGTGGCCGGGCAGCTGGGTATAGGCTACGAGGCGCTCAAGGCACGCAAGCCCGGCATTATTTTCTGCTCGCTCAACACCTTCGGCCAGCTCGGGCCTTATGCCGAGCGCCCTGGGCACGAGTCCATCGGCCAGGCCATTTCCGGGATGATGGAGCGCTTCGGCAGCGACAAGCCGGCGCTCGCGCCTTTCGCCGGCAATGACTACGGCACCGGTCTGATGGGTGCCTATGCCGTGGCGCTGGCGCTGCTGCATCGGCAGCGCACCGGGCAGGGACAACACGTGGACACGGCGCTGGCCTACACCGCCACCATGCTGCAATCAGGACTGCTGCAAGGGACGTCCGGCAAGCAATGGAACGAGCCGCGAGGGCAGGAGTGCCTGGGTCATGGCCCGCTCAATCGCATGTACAAGGCGGGCGATGCCTGGCTCTATCTGGCGGGCAGGGCGGAGCAGTTGCGTGCCTGCACCGCGCTGGCCGACCTCGCGGGCAAGAGCGGTACGGAACTGGAGAAGGCGCTGGTGCAACGCATCGCCACGCGCAAGGCGGAGGAGTGGGTGAAGGACCTGAACGCCGCCGGCTTCGGCGCGCACCGCGTCGTCACCGACTTCGACGAACTCATGGACAGCCCGCTGGCCAAGGCGCGCGGCCTGTCTGTCACGCGCGAGCACGATGTCATCGGTCCGGTGCGCACCAGCGGACCCGGACCCAGGCTATCCGGCACGCCGCTCTCGGCCGGACGTCCCGCCTCGAAACCGGGCTCGGACGCTGCCAGCGTGCTCAAGGAAATCGGCATGGACAGGGAACTGGAGCGCCTGATGCGCGAAAAAGTCATCGTGATGGATGGCATCGCTGCCGGCTGAGGTTGAATACAGGCATGACAAGCAAAGACGAGCAAGAGAGGAAATCGTGAACCTGGCTTATACCGACGTAGAAATGAGCTTCCGCGACGAAGTGCGCGAGTTCTGCAGGACGCAACTGCCTGACTATCTGCGCAACAAGATGATGCAGGGTCGGCGCATCACGCGCGATGACTACACTACCTGGCAGCGCATCCTCAACAAGCAGGGTTGGGCGGCGCCGCTGTGGCCCAAGGAGTACGGCGGTGCGGGCTGGGATGCGACGCGCTATTACATTTTCAAGGAGGAGAATTTCCGCGCCTGGGCACCGGAAGTTCACAACCAGAACATCTCCAATGTCGGCCCGGTGATCGTCGCCTACGGCACGCCGGAGCAGAAGCAGTATTTCCTGCCCAGGCTGCTCAACCTGGACCTGTGGTTCTGCCAGGGTTTTTCCGAGCCGGGCTCGGGTTCCGATCTGGCTTCGCTCAAGACCCGTGCCGAGCGCCAGGGCGATTACTACATCGTCAACGGCCAGAAGCTGTGGACCAGCGGGGCGCATAACGCCGACTGGATCTACTGCCTGGTGCGCACCGACGCGACCGTGAAGAAGCAGGCCGGCATCAGCTATCTGCTCATCGACATGAAGACCCCGGGCATCGAAGTGCGCCCGGTGATCACGCTGGACGGCAATCGCCACGTCAACGAGGTGTTCTTCAATGATGTGAAAGTGCCGGTGGAGAACCTGATCGGCCAGGAGAACCGCGGCTGGGGCTATGCCAAGTACCTGCTGGGCAACGAGCGCGTCAGCATCGCGCGCACCGGGCTGTCCAAGGCACGCGCGGCCATGGCCAAGAAGCTGGCGCAGGAGGTGCTGCAGGACGGCAAGCCCCTGTCCGAGGACCCGCGCTTTCGCGAGAAGATGGCGCTCATCGAAGTGGAGCTGAAGGCGCTGGAGATCACCAACATGATGGTGGTGGCCGGCATGGGCAAGGCCGCCAATAACGCCCAGGACCCGCGTTCCTCGGTGCTCAAGCTGAAAGGCTCGGAATTGCAGCAGTCAACGACGGAGATGCTGCTGGAGGTGGCAGGTCCCGGTGCCATGGCGCGCCAGGTGGAATTCCTCGAGTCGCGCACTGAAACGCCGCTGGACGAGCCCTGGCAGGCCACCGCTGCGCTGAATTACTTCATCGCCCGCGCCGCCACGATCTACGGCGGGACGAGCGAGGTTCAGCACAACGTCGTTGCGAAGGGCATCCTTGGGTTGTAAGAGGCCATAACAGAAATGCCCTCCTAGCCCCGCCGGCAGGCTTCCAATTCCGTGCCCGTCATGATTGGCCTGATGACGCAGTTCGCGCGCTGCTCTGCCGTTGCCGTGGGTTTCACCGGGGCGGCCGCGGTGCGGCGATGGCCCCTGCGTTGCCGGAGGAGGACATGCCAGGCGTGCGATCATTCCTGCAGATGTCGATTTCGGCATCGGTCATGACCGGCTTGATGACGCAGCGTGGTGCCGGCGGCGGAACCGGTTTCGTCGCCTGCTCGGGGGCAGGCTTGCGAGCAGGGGCGGCCTGTGCTTCGCTGCCTGGATGGCTGGGCGCTGCGGGTTTGCGGGCCGCGGCGGCCTTGGGCTGGTCTGCCATCCTGTCTTCGGCCGCTGCAGCAGGCTTGGCTGCGGGTGCCTGCGCTTCCGGTTTGCCAGGTTGAACTGAGGTGGCCTGAGCCGCGCCTGCGGTGCCGCCGCGCGTGAGCACGAAGGGGAAGGTGCGCTCGGCCAGGCCGGCTGCGATCACGGTTTCCACTTTGGTCACCGGTGCCTTGAATTTGACCTGCAGGTCCATGTCCACCGTGGGCGAATTGCCGGGCAGCTGGCGCGATTCGATCTCCACCGGCTTGCCGCCGGTGCTGCCGCGGATGGCGAGCAGATTGGCCGCCGGACCGCGGTAGCGCAGCACGACCTCGCCGCCCTTGAGCGACTTCAGTATCACCACCGAGCTGTGCACGGTCTTTTCCTTGCCGGTGTCAGCCGCCTCGAAAGCCTCGGTCCTGGCCTCGGCGGGGATGCTGATGCGCAGCTCGCCTTCGACCTTTTGCAGGCTGTCTTCGCTCAGTCCGCGCTCGATGTTGACCGTGCGCGTGCCGGTGAGATGCGGCACCGGCCTGGCCTCGGCGCTCAGGCGAGCGCGCCTGAAGAACGAATCCTTCTCGAAGGTATTGGTTGGGTCGTAATAGTTCTTGCCGGTGCCATCGAGCACCTTGTTCACCATGACCTCCGGCGGCGGTCCGACATCGATGTCCTTGATCTGCGGCAGATTGACCTTCACCCAGAAGCTGGTGGGAAAGAACGCGCTCAGCTCCAGTATCGCCGGGCCGGCACGCACGGTATTGGGCTTGTCGTAACCGCTCAGCGGCGCGCCGGCCAGCGCATCGAAATTAGCGGCAGCGGCTGCCGCTGCGGGTGTTGGCGCTGGCGCCGCGGGCTTGGGCGCGGCTGCCTGAGGCGCGGGTGCCGGACGCGGGGCCGGTGCCGGCTGCGGTGTCATGCCGCCGCCCTTCATGGCGTCTTCCAGCCCACCCATCAATTCGCCTTTGATCTGCGGCATGACCACGTAATAGAAATAGGCGCCACCGGCCCCGGCCACTCCCTGCCCGTGATGCTGAACAGCACCGAATCCCGAATCCGCCCATCGCGCATGACCATGTGACTGCGCAGTACACCTTCTTCCTGCCCGCCGATACGCATGATGGCATTACGGGATGGGGTATTGAGTACGTCGGTCATGAACTCCACTCTGTTGAATTGCCAATCTTCGAAGGCGTGGCGCAGCATCAGGTACTTGGCTTCGGTATTGATGTGGGTTCTCTGCCAGGACCGGGCAATGAAGGTGGCGCCGATCTCGACCCGCTTGTGCGCCGCTTCGATGTTGCGGAAGCGGGTGCTGCCGACCACTGATCCGGAGGCGATGTCGATGGTAGCGAAGGCCAGTTCCCTTTTTGCGGCGAATGCTGTTTCCGCTGCTTCCAGAAAACGAGGCAGGTCATCCGGGTGGGAGACGTTGGTAACGGGGATTTTCCACAGATCGCCGTCGGCAATCACCTTGGCCAGGCCGGGCAGGTGGGACTGCGTCAGCGGCTCAAGTCTGACGCGGGCGCCGGCCAGAACGGCTTTTTGTATCTCCATGTCAGCGTGGCAGTTGGGCTGATGCTGGCTTGAGATTCAATTTCACTTCAGGGCTTCTGGTCGCTGAACGAGCGGCATTTGCAAAGATCGCCCGCGTCGGGGTCTTATGCTGCCCCGTTGCAACGCGCTGTCATGCGTCAGTGTGCTGCGGCAATGGGCTCAAGCCGGAAAATGCGCGCGAGACTTGCAGCCACCGAAATATCTCCTCGACGTAAAGCGTCGCGAACGTCATCAAGCCGGCATGCGTCTTCAACAGTCAGGTAGGGAGACCACCCTGTGTCGTCTTCAAGCAGATCAACGTCCACTTCGGCAACATACTTCCCCTCGTGGACATATTTGGTCCTTTTTCGAGCGCTCATTGTTGTCGCCTTTCGATGAAATGTTGGTTCCATTTCGCGGGGTCCGGACGATAGGCAGTTACAAGGACCGCCGGCGATCTAGATCCTTTCGGGATTCCCCACACCACGTGAATCGGACGATCATTGCCATCAAATTGTAGCACCAGCACTGCGGGACCCTTGGGGAAAGCGGGGTAATCCTCGACAACGACGGCGCGACTGATCCCACTCAATACATCTCGGACCAAAATACCATCATCAGCCAACTCGTCGTAACCATGCTCAGAAATTCGCACATTCCCTGCGGCAATAAGTTCTCGAACGGCATCGAGGGTTGCGGTCATTTCACTCGACTCATGAATTTATCGAGTTGTGAATTCATCGGCGCACTTGCTCACTACCTGAACAGGAATGTTCATACTGTAAGCCGAATTCTTGTCGTTGACCATCACCGAAAAACGATCAATTTCCTCAACAAGACTCACGAGGCGAACGGCGAGTTCCATTTATCTTCAGTTGCTAAACATTTTGGAAATTGTTTAGCAACTGCCATGGTCAAGGCAGTGGCAGCGTAAGCTGCCCGTCCGTGGTTTTCTTCCTGCGATCATCGCGTGCCTCGCGCACCTCATTCGCCCTCACCAGCCGATCCGCCCGCACGCCCAGCAGTCGTATCGGCCGTTCCAGCGGCGCCTTCTTCAGGCACAGCCCCGCGGCTCGGCGTATGGCGGTCGCATCCTGGGCGGGGTGGTCCAGGCTGGTGGCGCGGGTGACGATGCTGAAGTCGGGGTAGCGTAGCTTCACGCCGATGCTGCGTGCGGCATAGCCCTTGCGTGTGAGATCGGCTGACAACTGCTCGCACAGCCGGGTGAAGATCTCGCCCAGCGCTTCGCGGTCGTCACGCGCGTGCAGGTTGCGCTCGAAGGTGGTCTCGCGGCTGATGGACTTGGGCTCGCTGTGCGTCACCAGTTCGCGTTCGTCGCGGCCATGCGCGGCGTCCTGCAGCCAGGCGGCGTAGTTCGCGCCGAATTCATCCACCAGGCTTTGCAGATCGGCCGCAGCCAGCTCGCCGATGGTGTGGATGCCGATGGCCTGCAGTTTCGCCGCGGCCTTGGGCCCGATGCCGTTGACGCGCCGCGCCGGCAGCGGCCAGATGCGCTGCGGGATGTCGGCGTGGATGAGGATGGTGAGACCGTCGGGCTTGTCGAACTCCGAGCACAGCTTGGACAGGAGCTTGTTGGGCGTGACGCCGATGGAGCAGGACAGCCCCGTGTCCTGGTTCACCGCGGCCTTGAGGGCCCTGGCCACGGCCCTGACGCCGGCGAATTCGTCCTGCGGGGTCTGCTCCTGCATGCCCGGCACATGGGTGAGATCGATGTAGATCTCGTCGATGCCGCGGTCCTCGATCACCGGTGCGATGCGCGCCGCGGCCTGCTTGAACAGCCGCGAATATTTGCGGTACTGGTCGAAGTCCGCCGGCAGCAGCACGGCGTCGGGGGCCAGCGCCGCGGCCTTCATCAGGCCCAGCGCGGAGTTCACGCCGAAGGCACGCGCCTCGTAGGTGGCGGTGGTGACCACGCCGCGCCCGGCATAGTCACGCAGGCGCGCGTAGCGGCGGCTGCCATCAGGCAGGATTTCCGGTGCGTGGGCGCGCCGGCCGCCGATCACCACCGGCTGTCCGCGCAGCTCGGGGTAACGCAGCAGTTCCACGGACGCGTAGAAGGCGTCCATGTCGAGGTGGGCGATCCAGCGGCGCACGGGCAGTGTGGGAAAAGGATGACTGTAGGAATATACAGCAATGCCGCCGGTTGGCGCAGCCGGCCGCTGTTATCGTGACTGGTTAGCGTGACGGGTCAGCGTGTCTGGCCGGCGAAGCCCTGCTGCAGTTGCGCCAGGCGGTCCAGGGCGGCCTGCGGCAGGGGGCCTTTGAGCACAGCGGCGAGCGCGTCTTCGAACTGCTCCGGTGTGGCCACTCCGACCAGGATGCTGCCCATGGCCGGATGGGTGATGCAAAAGCGCGTGGCCGCCTCGGCCAGCGTGGCGACAAAACCTTCGGTGACCAGCGGCGCGAGCCGTTGCGCACGCCGCAGGTCGTCCTCGTAATTTCGGGCCGAACCGATCGGACGGGGTGGTGGACTGGCGACGGGATGGCGCTCGGCCTTTCCGGACAGCGCGCCACCGGCCAGCACACGGATGCCGATGACGCCAACGCCGGCTGCACGGGTGTGGTCGAACAGCCTTGCGTAATCCTGTGCCGGGTAATCGGCGGGCAGGGGAGCGGCGGCAGAGGGATTGAGCAGGTTGTAGCTCACCTGCACGGAATCGAAGACACCGGCATCGATCACCTGGTGCAGCGCGGCGGTCTCGCCATTGGCGGTCAGGCCCAGGAAGCGGATCTTGCCCTGGCGGCGCAATGCCTCGAAGGCAGGCACGACTTCCTCCAGCACCTGTTTTGCCGCGAGGCGGTCCGCGGCGCCGGTGGCGATGATGTTGTTGTGCAGATGCAGGATGTCCACCTGCTCGCGTGCCAGTCGCTTCAGGCTGGCTTCCACCGAAGCGGCGATGTCGGCGGCAACGGATCCGGAATCGGCAGGCACACGCACCTTGGTGCCGACGATGGCATCCCTTGGCTTGAGCTTGTTGAGGATGCGTCCGAGATTTTTTTCCGACTCGCCGTTGCCGTACTGCGCGGCAGTGTCGAAGTAGTTCACCCCGGCCTCCAGCGCCCGGGCGATGGCGCGCTCCTGCCCGGCCGGATCGCCTCTCACCATCAGCCCGCCCACGGCGCCGCAACCAAAGCCCAGTATCGAGAGCTCCATGCCGCTGCGGCCGAATGTTCGTTTGTCCATCTGGATTTCCCTTTCTCCTGGCTGAAGCAGGAATATTCTGCACGCTTACGGGGCGAGCATGTGTATCTCTCTTGTGGCGTTGGCTGATGACTGCCAATCTGGCAGCGCAATGACTTTCCGGTAAAAATGAAAAGGTTTTTTGGTGATTACGGCTTTTAATGTCAGTGGGACTCTGCTATACAAGTCTTCAATCGTTTCCCCTGATTATCTCAGTGTGGAATGGACAACATGAATAGGAGGCATGTCATGTCTGATGAAAAGGCACAGAAGACCAAGGCAATTATCGAGAGAATCGAGCGCGAGCGGGGCTTTGTCCGCGAATGGCCTCGGCTGCTGGCGGAGCGCGATCCCGAGTTCATGGAGTGCCTGCACAATATCACCACGCATGTGTTGCACAAGCGCGGCAGCCTTCCCCGCAAGTTCAAGGAGATGCTGCTGATCAGCATCAATGCCTTCAATCATTACGAGTACGGCTTCCGCGTTCATGTGCGCAGTGCGCTGAAGGAGGGAGCGACCGAAGAAGAAATCCTGGAGGCGCTCGAAGTGGTGGGTGTTCTCAACGTACATGGACTGAGCTCGATGCTGCCGGTACTGGTGGAAGAGGTCGAGCAGTTCAAGAAGGCTCAAGCCTGAAAAAATCCGCGGAGGCGCGCATGCGTCGGCCAAACTGAAGAAGGAGAGGAAAATGATGGGCATTCGGGGTTTCTTGCAGTTAATGGCCGGTTGCATGGCATTGGGTGCCGGCGCGGTGTGCGCGCAGAGCTTTCCGAGTCGTCCCATCCAGTTCGTGGTGCCGTATCCGCCTGGGGGGGCGAATGACATATTTGCAAGGTATCTTGGGCCGCTCATGACCGAAAGCATGGGCCAGAACGTTCTGGTGGTGAATCAGGCAGGTGCAGGCGGAACAATCGGCACCGCTGCGGTCGCACGTGCGAAGCCCGACGGTCATACCTTGCTGCTGGGTTCCTCGGGGAATCTGGCGGTTGCGCCGAGCCTGATTGCCAAGATGCCTTACGACACCCTGAAGGACCTGGCGCCGGTGACCATGTTGGGCAATGTCCCGAACATCCTTGCCGTTCATCCGTCGATAGCGGTGAATTCGGTAAAACAGCTTGTTGCGATGGCCAAGGCCGATCCAGGAAAGCTGGCCTTCGGCTCTTCGGGCATTGGCGGTTCGGGGCATCTGGCCGGCGAACTGTTTAATGTCATGGCCGAAGTGAAGATGACACATGTGCCTTACAAGGGCTCTGGACCCTCGGTTACAGCGCTGGTCGCGGGCGAGATTTCCCTCACTTTCGAGAACATGATCACTTTGATGCCGCATGCCAAGAGCGGCCGGATCCGCGCAATCGCGATCACGACCCCCCAGCGTTCACCTGTCGTTCCCGATTTGCCGACCATCGCGGAGTCCGGGCTGCCGGGATACGTTGCGGGCCCCTGGTTTGCCATCATGACCACCGGGGGTACACCGGCGCCGGTGGTCAGCGCGCTCAACAGGGAACTGGTGAAGATTCTCGGCCGTCCAGAGGTGGTGAAGTTCCTGTCTGATCGGGGGGCGGAACTGGTGACGGGAACGCCAGCGGAACTGGCGGCCTTTCTCCGTTCGGAGATCACGCGCTGGGCACAGGTGGTGCGCGAGGCAAATATCAAGACTGATTGAAGGCGGCGGATTCGGTGGCAATTCGTGGAGATTTGAATGTATGAAATGACAGAAGGCCTGCTCAGCGACGAGATCCGGGCGGCCAGGGACAGTGTCATCCGCTTCATGAGTGAGGAGGTCGTGCCGGTCATGGACCGGCACGAGCGCGACAAGGAGTTTCCTCGCGCGCTGGTGAAGAAGGCGGGTGACATGGGCCTGTATGGAGCCATCTTCCCCGAATGGGTTGGCGGCACGGATATGGGTTATCTCGCAGCCGCAGTCGTTACCGAGCATCTGGCGCGGCTGGACGCGCGATTCGCATCCTCCACCAACCAGCAGGGCGGCACCTGCCCGCTGTCCATTTTCCTGGGTGGCACCGACGAGCAGGTCAGGCGTTTCGTTCCCGGCTTTCTGGCCGGTGAAACCGTCGGCATGATGTCCCTCAGCGAACCCGGTGGAGGCTCCGATCCGGTGGGCAACATGAAGACCACCGCTGTCCGTGAAGGCGACGTGTATCGTCTGAACGGCAGCAAGATGTGGACTACCCTGGCCAACCAGTGTGATGTCGGTGTGCTGTTTGCCAAGACCGACGCCAATGGCGGGGCCAAGGGGGTCACTGCCTTTATCGTCGAGCCGAAGAGATTTCCCGGCTACGAGGCGCGCCCGATTCCCATGCTGGGCCTGTCGCAGGCGCTGGATTCCTGCGCGGTGTTTCTGGACAACTTCACAGTGCCGGTGGAGAACCGCCTGGGTGAGGAGGGCGAAGGATTCAAGATCATCATGCGTGCCATGCAACTGGGCAGGCTGAACGTTGCTGCACGCTCCGTCGGCCTGGCCCAGGCCTGTCTGGACGAGGCGCTGCGCTACCTCAATGACCGCAAGCTGCGGGGCAAGGAGATCGGACGCTTCCAGATGATCCAGGCTGATCTTGCCGACATGGTGACCAATGTCGAGGCGTCGCGGCTGCTGGTGTACCGGGCCGCCATGATGATGGATGAGGGACGGCCCAACAACCGCATCGCCTCCATCGCCAAGTACCATGCCTCGCTCACCGCCAGGCACGCGGCAGACAAGGCGCAGCAGTTTTTCGGCGGCTACGGACTGGCCAGGGAATCGCGCGTGGCATGGATGACCAGCTATGCCTATCTGTATTTCAACGGTGAAGGCTCGAGCAATGTGCAGCGAGTTCTCATCGCCGAGGATGCGCTGGGCTACAAGAAGGCGGACCGCCACGCGGGTACGCTGCGCTTTCGTGACCCGCGGAACTGTCCCGAACCAGTCGCAAAGTGAGTTTTGGGGCGCAGGCATTCTGCTGCCGCCATGCCGTGTCTTGAGCATGCGGAACCTGTGACCGTCTTCTACAACCCCCGGTTCATGCAGATCCCATGAGCGCAACGTTCGAAAGACTTTTCAATCCCCGTGGCATTGCCATAGTCGGCGCGCAGCCTGACCCTACGCGTGGGGGCGGTCAGCCGCTGCGGGCGCTGCTGGCATACGGCTACGCCGGAAACATCTATCCGGTACATCCCAGCCACCGGGAGGTGAGCGGGCTGCCCTGCTACCGCTCGGTCATGGATATCGGCGGACCTTGCGATGTAGCGGTGATTGCAACCCCCGCTGGCGCCGCCGTCGAGGCAATCCGCGAATGCGGTCGAAAGGGTATTGCGTACGCCGTGATGTACAGCGGCAACTTTCGCGCGCCGTCCGCGGACGGGCGCACTCTGGCGGACGATCTCAAGGCCGCCTGCCGGGAAGCCGGCGTGCGGATGATCGGGCCCAATTGCCTGGGGGTGGTGAACCTGGCGGCGAATGTCTACGCATCCTTTGGCAGCATGAGCCGGGAGCCGCGACTGCGCAGCGGCTGTGTTTCGCTGGTGTCCCAGAGCGGCGGATTCGGCTACAGCATGGTGCTGCGGTGCTTCGCAGGTGGAGCGGGCTTCCGGTACCTGGTCTCGACCGGCAACGAGCTGGATATCACCACGCCGGAGATCATGGAGGCCTATCTGGAAGACCCGGGAACAAAGGTCATTCTGGCCTACATCGAAGGGGTCGCGGACGGGCGGGCGCTGATGGCTGTTGGCCGCAAGGCCCTCAAGGCGGGCAAGCCCATCCTGCTCTGGAAGGCCGGCAACAGCAGCGAGGGCCGGCGTGCTGCGGCCTCGCATACCGGCAACATGACCGGGGTCTATGACATCTACCGCGCGGCGCTCGCGCAGTGCGGCATCATCGAGGTGAGCAGTTTCGAGGAGGTGGCCGACCTCATCAAGGCGCTGAGCGCCGTGCCCCTGCGGGGTGGACGGCGCGTTGCCCTGGTCAGCGCCTCCGGAGGAGGGGCGGCCGTGTTTGCCGATCGTGCTCCGCAGTACGGACTGTCCATGCCTCCACTTGCCCCGGACACCCTGAAAGCCCTTGCGGCGCTGGAACTGGACATAGGCGACAGCACCAACCCCATGGATTGCGCACCGGGGTTCCTCAACGATGCCAACGCCCCTAGTTTTGTGGCGGCAGCCGATCTGATCCTGGGAGATCCAGGGATAGACATCATGTGCGTGTTGCTGATGACCATCCTGGGCAGGCAGGCGTTGAATGGCGCCAGGGCTCTGGCCGCCGCTGCGGCGCGCCACGGCAAGCCGGTCATGGTATTCACCGCCATTCCCCGGGACGCGGCGGCAGAATCCTATGCAGTGCTCGAGCAGGCGGGCATCCCCGTGCTTTCATCGTTGCCCAATCTCGCCAGAGTGGCTGCGGCGCTTGCGGACTTCGAGGAGCGTCGCAGCGCAGCACAGGATTCAGCCGACTTCGTACCAGATGTCCCGGCCGCCCTGCCGGATGATCTGGGTAGCGGCGCACAGAGCGAAGCGGTGAGCAAGGCCATTCTGGCGCGCTGCGGCATTGCAGTTTCGCGCGATGCCCTGGTGAGTGCACGGGCGGATGTTGGGACGCTGGCACTGGAGGCACCTTATGTCGTGAAGGTGATCTCCCCGGACATTCCGCACAAGACGGAAGTGGGCGGGGTGAGGATCGGCCTGAAGGATGCGGCCGCTGTCAGGGCTGCAGTGCAGGATGTGCTCCAGTCTGCCCGGCACGCGAGGCCGGATGCGCGCATCGAGGGCGTCATGATTTCCGAGATGGTCACCGATGGTGTCGAGGCGCTGATCGGCGTGGTCAACGATCCGGTCTTCGGACCAGTGGTTGCATTTGGACTGGGCGGTGTCTTTGCCGAAGTGCTGAAGGATGTTACCTACCGCGTGGCGCCATTCGGCAGACGGGCGGGGCGGGAAATGCTGTCAGAACTGCGTGGCAGTGGCGTGTTCGCCGGGGTTCGCGGCGGGCCCGCCCTGGATGCAGATGCGGTCGTGGAGGCGCTGGTTGCCCTCTCGCATTTCGCATGGCAGTTCAGGGATCGGATTGCGGAAATCGACATCAATCCTGTCATGGTGCGGCCACGCGGGAAAGGAGCCATAGCGGTCGACGCACTGGTTGTGCTTTGTCAGGATTCGGCGCGCGCATAGCCTGCCTATACGTAACGCTGTAACAATGCGATACACATTCTTTCTGTCACATTCTTTCTTGTGGTGGACAAGGCTCCTGCCTAAGATGATTTCACAGACCGCCTGCGGTCTTTCACTAGGAGAAAAGAATGAAATACCCGATGAGAACAACCCTGGTGGCGGCCTGCCTGGCTGCCTTCGCATCGACTGCCGTTCTGGCGCAGACCCCCCCGCCCAAGCCACAACCCGGCCGTCCCGGACCCGGCAGCATGGAACAGAGACCCTTCAGCAAGCCCAGCGAAAGAATCGAGGCGCGGCTGGCCTACCAGAAAACCGCCTTGAAGATTACCGACGCGCAGACCTCGGTGTGGAACACCTACGCCGACTTCAGCCGCAAACAGGCGAAGGAGATGGAACAGCGCTTCGAGAAAATGCGCGAAGGCATGCGCGCCCAGCGTGGCCCCGAGGGCAGGGGACCGCAGGGTGGCCCCGGCCAGCCTGCGCAAAGGCCCGGCGCCATCGAAAGCCTGGAACGTCGCCAGGGCATGCACGCAGAGGCGATACGCCTGATCAATGATCGTCTGGCGGTGCAAAAGCCGTTGTACGCGGCGCTTTCGCCCGAGCAGCAGAAGGTCGCCGACGTGGTGCTCAATCCGCGCATGGGCCGTGGTGGTCCTGGTGGTCCCGGTGGACGGGGCGAACACGGTGGCCGTGGTGATCATGGCGAGCGTGGCATGCGCGGGCACGGGATGGATGGTCAAGGCGGATTTCACCGCGGCTAGTATCTGAAGCTCAGATAGCAGCAGTAGCAGTATTGGAAGGGGCGCCGGTAAAACGGCGCCCTTTGCTTTTGGCGCATACCCGCATTGCCCCCGTCTGGCAATACTGTTGCCGCGGCGCCGATTGCGCTACTGTAGGACTCGACAAGAACAGGCGCGCACCGCCCCCCGAGCATGGCCCCGAGCATGGCCGAAACCCCGAACGCTGCTCCGGCAAACTGGAAGCGGCATCTGTACCTGCTGCTTGCGATTAACACCTCCAGCCATATGCAGAACACCGGCGGGCGCTTCGCGGTGCTGCTGTTCGCGCTGCATCAGGGGGCCTCGCCGCTGGTGGCCGGCATCCTGTTCGGCATGAACTCGCTGGTGCCGGCGCTGACCTCGGTGTTCATCGGGCGCATGCTGGACCGGCGTCGCGACATGCGCATGCCCTTGCTCATCGCCTCTGTCGTCACCACCGTCGGCTCGCTGCTGCCGTTCTTCTGGGAAAGCCTCGCGTCGCTGTTCATCTTCACCGCTGTCACCGGCAGCGCCTTCAATGTCTGCCGCATCGGCAGCCAGCAGATGACCGGTCGCTACGGCGCGCCCGATGACCGCGCCGCCAGCTACAACCTCTACGCCCAGGGCCTGGCCGCGGGCAGCCTGATCGCGCCGCTGATCTGCGGCTTCGCCATCGACCATGGCGGCTACCGCATTGCCTTCCTGGCGCTGGCTGCGCTGAATCTGCCGATGGTGATCGTGCTCGGATTGAACAGGCTGTACCTGCCGGCATCGGACACGGTTGCCACGGCCAAGGTGCAGGACAAGGAGCAGGGGAATGGTCCAGGCAAGGGCAGCGCCGGCATATTGAGCCTGTTGCAACTGCCGCAGTTGCGCCGGGTGCTCATCGCCGGCGTGTGCCTGATGACGGTGTGGGACATGTTCGTCTTCGCCTGGCCGCTGTACGGCACGCAATTGAAGCTCTCGGCCTCGCAGATCGGCCTGATCGCGGGCATTTTTTATTCAGGCACTTTCATCGTTCGCACCTTTGCGACCTTGCTGCTGCGCCGGTTTTCCCAATGGCAATTGCTGCTCATGGCCATGCTGCTGTCCAGCCTGATGTTCATCGCCTATGGTTTCCTCACCAATCTGGTCGCGCTGGGTGCGTTGTCGCTGGTGCTGGGCATGGTGCTGGGCATCATGCAGCCCATGACCATGTCGCTGATCTACGAGGAGGCGCCGCCCGAGCGTCGCGGCGAGGCCATCGGCCTGCGCCTGACCATGGCGTTCGTGCTGCACAACGTCGCGCCGTTGTTGGCCGGCGCGCTGGCATCGGTGCTGGGGATGGGCAGCGTGTGGATGGTAGCCGCGGCCACGCTCATGGCCGGCGGCTGGGCCACGCGCGGGCAATGGCACTACCGTCGCAGTGCCCAGGAGTGAATTGCACATGATTATTATCGTTTATAAATTAATATGTCAAATAGAAAGGGATAATGGAGTCTAATGTAATCATCAATATCAGCAGATTCCGGGGGCTGGAGCCCCTGTTTCACGCCGCCCTGGCCTGTCGCGATAGTATTGGCGCAGCATCAGGAAACCCCGTTTCAGTCTTTGAAACACGCACCTTTCCCAGCTCTCACATCAAGGAAAAGCCATGACCGCTGCCCCCAAGCGCAAAACCACCCGGCTCAAGGAACTGTACAACCGCACCGATCGCATCCTCGTCTGCGTCAGCTCGCCCACGCCCTTTGTGGCCAAGCTGCTGGAGAACGCCGGCTTCGAATACACCTACGCCGCCTCCGGCGTCACCGGCGCGGGCATGCTGGGCATGCCCGACAACGGCACCATAGGGCTGCTGGAATTCGTCTACATGGCCAAGATGATCAATGACGCGGTGACCATCCCGGTGGCCTGCGATGTGGACACCTGCTTTGGCGGCATCTTCCACGTGGAGCGTGCCACCAGCGAGCTGATACGTGCCGGCCTGGCCGGCATGCGTATCGAGGACCAGCCCTTCATCGGCAAGCGCTTCGGCGGCATGGAAGGCAAGGAAGTCATTCCCATCCCCGAGGCCGTGGCCAAGTACCGCGTGGCGATAGACGTGCGCAACAGCCTCGATCCGGACTTCCAGATCATCGCGCGCTGCGAGGCGCTCACCGCGACCAATTCGCGCGGCCTGTCCGAGACCATCGAGCGCTTGCAGGCCTACAAGGAGGCCGGCGCCGACATGCTGCATATCGAGGGCCCGCGCACCTTCGAGGAGATCATAGCCATACGAGCAGCCGTCAAGGGGCCGCTCACCGCCAACTTCTATGGCTTCAAGGAAGAGCTCACCCCGGAGAAGGCCTGGGAGCTGGGCCTGAACGAGGCGCGCTATCCCAGCCTGGTGGCCAATGCCATGCACGCCGCTGCCTGGGATGTGCTCACGCGCTTCAAGCGCGACGGCTATCAGGGGGTGAAGGACTACTACAAGCTCATCCCCGAGCTGGATACCAATGCCTTCGACCGGCGCGGCACCAAGCGCATCGCGGAGTTCGAAAAGAAATATCTGCCGCCGGAGATGCTGAAGA
>CAXNIK010000024.1:0-20521 GCA_964202115.1 Burkholderiales bacterium | reverse complement strand
ATGCCTTTCGGGTGGTCTATGCGGTGCAGCTTGGGGACGAGCTGTGGGTGGTCCATGCGTTTCAGAAGAAGTCGACGCAAGGTATCAAGACCCCGAAACAGGAGATCGACTTGATCAAGGACCGGTTGAAGCGACTGAAGGAGATGCTGCGATGAAAAAGGAACCGCTTGAGCTTATCCGCGGGAGCGGAAACATCTATCGGGACTTTGATGTCCCGGATGCCGACGTTCGCCAGTTGAAGGCGATCCTGGCGGCGGAGATCATCAAGACGCTCGACAAAAAGGGTCTCACTGTAAGAAAGGCGCAGAGCCTCACCGGGATCGATGCCGGAGATTTCTCGCGCGTCCGAAACGCGGATTTCCGGCGCATCAGCGTCGAGCGCCTCATGGCGATGATCAACGGGCTCGGCTCACGCGTGGAAGTGGCTGTGACGCTGCGACGTGCCGAGACAAGGCACGCGGCAGCGGTGGCCTGATCGACGAATGTCCCGTTAGATTCAGCACAGGGGGTAACTTTGGGGGTAACTCGCAAAGTCGAATTGGCCGAAACCCAGTATCCACGCGGGTTTACGGGTGGAATGTGAGTGCGCCCTTGGTTCCGGTGGAATGAGTTACCAGCTCAACCACACGCGTTATTTCTCCGTCGGCGTCCGCTGGTGGTGATCTCTTGATGCGGCTGTTCCAGTGGCCTTATACCGAGGCGGCCGGCAGACGAATCGTGTTCCGAGGTGCCGCCGCTTTCCCATGTTGACGGATGGTAATGTCGACGTCGCAGCCGAGCCGCGTCAGCAGCCGCATCAGCCGCTCGACTGACACGTCGCGGAATTGCCCATTGAGCAGCCGCGAAACGTCCGGCTGACTGAGGCCCATGCGTTTGGCCGCCGCGACCTGCGTTAGCTCTTGCACAGTGATGACCCCTTGAATCCGCGTCACCAGTTCTGCCTTGAGCAGATGGGTTTCGGCATCGGGGAATCCGAGATCGGCAAAAACGTTCTTCGTGCCGCGCTTGATGCGGGTATCCGGATCTTTTTTCATGATGCTTTTCCTTTTTCAAGCTGCGCCTTGTAATCTGCCTCGGCTGCCTTTAGTCGCCGCTGGATCAACTCCATGTCCTCGGTCGGGGTCTTGATTCCCGACTTCGACTTTTTCTGGAAGGCATGCAGGACATAGACCGCCGTCGCGAACTTCACCGTGTAGACCGCCCGGAAGGTGTCGCCGACATGATCGGCAAAAATCTCGAGCACGACCGCCCCACCGAAGCCCTTGAGCGGTTTGGCGCTGCCGTGCTTCAGGCCGATCTGTGCCTGATACAGCGCGTACCCCATCGAGTCCTGCAGGGAATCCGGAAATTCCCGGAAGTCCTTGTAGCTCGAACCGATCCATGAAACGGGCTTTACCGTGGGGCCGGACATTTCAAGAATATGGCGGAAACACCATATAGAGTCAAGCCATTCTCGCGCGAGGGAATTGAAGCGGCGCGGATTTTTGTACCGGAGAGTGCTGCTACTGTTGCTACTCTCGCTACCGTCGAACTGGCCGAAAGCCAATATCTATGCGGCTTTCTAAGCGAAAGATGTTTTTTAGAAGACCTTTGGGGTTACACCGGGGTTACTTCTCCCCGATTTTGGTAGATGTAGATAGACTCTACACGGCATCAATGTCGATAGCATCGACCCCGCCCAACTGGCTGGCTGTCGCTTACAACCTGCTGCCGCAGCAGTTCGGCATGAAACCCGGAGGCACCCGTCCCTGAACGGACGCCCCCCCAGACTCTGCATGGAGGTAAGCTTGGACACGATTGCCCTGAACTTCAACTATCAGAACCGGTGGTCATATCCCATTGATATCGTGGCGGGAGTGGACGCGATCTCATCGTTCCCCGATGTTATGAAGCAGGTCGGCGCCCAGCGAGCGATGGTGCTCTGCGGCCCGGGCACCTCGCGTAGCGGCATCGTGGAGCGCGTGCAAGCGGCGCTTGGTGAGCAGTGCGTCGGCGTGTACACGGGGGTGGGCTTCAACGGTCCAGGTGGCCACCACGTCCCGAAGGAAATTCGCGAAGAGACGGCGGCGCTGGCGCATGAGTGGCAACCGGACGTCCTGATTGGTCTGGGTGGTGGCCGGGCGGATTCAACAGCCAGGGCACTCTCAGCGATGATCGCAAAGGAGAGCGGCGGCGAGATGCCTGTCGTCGCGGTGCCTACGACGATTTCGTGCGCCGAGATCTCGCCGGGGGCGACGCGTGCGTCCTCGTCCAGTCCGCGAGCGTTCCTCATCATCGATGGGAGGGCACTGGCGACCACGCCGGTGCGGATCCTCCAGTCGACGGTCTTCAGCCAGTTGCGCGTCGCCGCCGAGTGCATCTGCGCGCCGACGCACAATCCGATCGGCGATGCGCTTGCGCTGCGAGGCATCTCTGAGCTGGTGAAGTACGCTCCGATGCTGGCCGATCGCAAGCCGGAGGTGCTGGTCGCGGCGAAGCTGGCGGCCTGCCTCGCGTCGCTCGCGCGCTTCCACTCGGTCACGAGCCAAGGCGTCAGCACGGCGGTCTGCCACCAGGCCGGCGGCCTCTACGACCTCTCGCACGGTGAGGTGCACGGGATCATGTTCCCGCATATGCTGCGCTTCAACCTCGAGGTCACTGCGGACCGTCAGGCGTTGATTGCGGAGGCGATGGGTATCGATATCTCAGGGATGACAGACGAACAGGCAGGCCTCGCGGCGGCGGCGAAGGCCACCGAGATCTGCAAGAGCTTCAACTTGCCAACGAGGCTGCGTGACGTCGGCGTCCCGCAGGACGCCATGGAGCGAATCGCCACAGCTACGCTTGCCGAGGAGCGCGCCCTTGCGACCAACCCGAAGCCGGTCACGACTGCGGCCCCGCTCGTGAAGATGCTCCAGGAAGCATGGTAACGGACAGCTCCCAGGTCGAATTAACGATCCCACTCATCTTTTCTGCAATCGCAAATCGGTAATGAAGTCCTGCGGCTCACCGATCTCGATCTTCGAGAATGACGGATGCAGCGGGTTCAGCAGGTAGTTGTATTCGGCGGATATCACCGCGCTGGGCACGGCCAGCACAGCGCTCGACTGGCGTTTTGCCCACGCGGTGCCGATGGCCTGGGTCTGGTCGCGGGCTGCAAGATCGCGCCAATCGGCGGGCAGTTCTTCGACAGCCACCCGCTCGATCTTCAAGTTCCTGGGCAGGCCGACCGGGATCATCACGTACCGGGCACGAAGCAGATCGTCCTGCACCAGCATTTCCAGGGTCGCGAGAGACTGGCTGCCAGCGGTATAAACCATGGTCACACCCTTGCGATTCCAGCGCCCCCCGTAAAGCCTGGCGCCCTCGCTGGTAAAGGCATTCTCCTTCGGCCGCGCGAATCGGGCGGTCAGCAGCCGCCAGACGACCTGCATTACGCAAACACGCCGTGCTCGATGCGACCGAGTGAGTCCATGACGCTTTCCGCGCCGATGTCGGTATCCAGCAGCGATAGCGGGGTGGCCCGGAGCAGTGCGGCATTCGGGGTCTTGAGCCAGGTCAGTGCCGTTTCCAGGTCTTCGAAAACTTCTTCAGCTCGCTTGACCGCGCGGGCCAGTCGCACGAGCTTGGCCGATTCCTCACTGTTCAGCGTGCCCTCCTGCTTGCGGCGGGCCAAGGTGCGCTCGGGGATGCCCAAGGCGGTAGCAAGTTCGGACTGGGTGACGTGAATCGTCTTGGCGAGGAATTCGACCGCCGACGAGGAAATCCCCTGACGGATGACGGACACCCAATCCAGGGCGGTACGGGGCTTGATGTGCAGGACGCTGCGGCCACCCAACAGGGCTTCGACCGAATGAGCAGTGTTTGCAACGGCTGCGGCTGTGCTCATGACCAACACTCCTTTTATGCCATATGGCAGTTATTGTAGGCAAAAATGGCGAGACATGCCACTTTGAGTCTTGGCGGCACACTCGCGCTTCCGTTACCATGCGCCCCAGACTGAAAACATCCCTGCCGTGAAAAAAACCACCTATCCCACCGCCCAGGACGCCGAAAACGCCTTTTACGAGGCGCTGGAGAACGCCGACATCGAGGCCATGATGGAGGTGTGGGCCGAGGACGAGGAGATCGTTTGTGTGCATCCGGGCGGGGAGCGGCTGGTGGGCTATGCCGCGGTCCGCTCAAGCTGGGCCCAGATCGCCGGCTCGGGCCAGAAGCTCAGGTTCCATCTCAGCGACCAGAGCGTGGTGAACGGCATGATGCTGGCGGTGCACAGCCTGCATGAGCATATCCGCATGGAAGGCGAGCAGCGCTCCCCGGTGCCGGTGGCGGTCACCAATGTGTATTTGCGCACCAGCAACGGCTGGCGCATGATCGTGCATCACGCATCGCCCGTGCCGCAACAACGCGCTCCCGCACGTCCCCCCGAAGGTCCCAAGATCCTGCACTGATGCGGCTGACTAACACCTTTCGTGCTCCCTGGTGGCTGGGCAATCGTCACCTGCACACCATCTATGCCGCGTTGCGCGGCAAGCTGCAGCACCGGCTGCACTATCGCCGCGAACGCTGGAGCACGCCCGACGGGGATTTCGTCGATGTCGATTTCTATCCGGCCAGGGTGTCCACCCGGTCCATGGGCGAACCCTTGCTGGTGCTGTTTCACGGACTGGAAGGCAGCTCCTTCAGCCACTACGCGGCAGCCTTCGCGCGGGCCACCGAAGCTCTGGGCTGGCGCTTTGCGGTGCCGCACTTTCGCGGCTGTTCGGGCGTGCCCAACCGCCTGCCGCGCGCCTATCACTCCGGCGACAGCGAAGAGATCGCCTGGCTGCTGGAGCGCTTCAAGACCACCATCGGTTCGGCGCCGCTGTTCGCGGTGGGTGTGTCGCTGGGCGGCAATGCGCTGCTGAAATGGCTGGGTGAGGCAGGAGAAGGTGCGCGTGACAGTGTCACCGCCGCCGCCGCCGTGTCTGCGCCGCTGGACCTGCGTCTCTCCGGCGATGCCCTGGGCAGGGGCTTCAACAAAATCTACACGCGCATGTTCCTCACCAGCATGAAGGCCAAGAGCGAGGCCAAGCTCGGCCGCCATCCGGACAGCTTCAATGCCGAGGCCATGCGTGCCGCGCGCAACCTGCGCCAGTTCGACGATGCGGTGACCGCGCCCCTGCATGGTTTTCGCGACGTGGATGATTACTGGACGCGTGCCAGTGCCAAGCCGCTGCTGTCCTGCATCGCCGTGCCCACGCTGATGATCAATGCGCTGGACGATCCCTTCGTGCCGCCGGAGGCGCTGCCCGAGACGGAGCAATTGCCCTCATGCGTGGACGCCGAATTCCCCTTGCGCGGCGGACATGTGGGATTCGTTACCGGAACCTTTCCCGGGCGTCTGGACTGGGTGCCGCGGCGCGTGTTGCGCTACTTCCTGCTGAATGGCGCAGGGGTGCAATCGACGCACATGCAGGCCCAGACAAACGAACGCGCGGCATCGCCTGCTTCTTCCTAATCCTTCTACACTTTCAACCATAGAGTAAGAGCGCCATGGCAACCAACCCACCCGCCGAGATCTTCAAGGCCTACGACATACGCGGCATCGTCGGCCGCACCCTGACCGAGGACGGCGTGCGCCAGATCGGGCGGGCCCTGGGCAGCGAGGCGCGCGAGCGCGGACAGACGGCCATCGCCGTGGGCCGCGACGGCAGATTGTCAGGACCTGCGCTCTCAGCCGCGCTGGCCGAGGGCCTGTGCGCGGCCGGCATGGATGTCGTCGACATCGGCATGGTGGCCACACCCATGTCCTATTTCGCCGCGCATCATCTGGGCTGCGGCAGCGCTGTGTCGGTGACCGGCAGCCACAACCCGCCGGACTACAACGGCCTGAAGATGGTGCTGGGCGGCACCACGCTCTCGGGCGAGGATATCCAGGGCCTGAAGCAGCGCATCGACAGCGGCAATTTCGCCACCGGCAGCGGCAAGCTCAGCCGCGCCGACATCCGCGCCGCCTATCTGGATCGCATCGTCTCCGACATCAAACTTGCCCGCCCCATGCGCATCGGCGTGGATTGCGGCAACGGCGTGGCCGGCGCCACCGCGATGGAACTGTTCACTCGCCTGGGTTGCGAGGTCACCGAACTCTTCTGCGACGTGGACGGCAACTTTCCCAATCACCATCCCGATCCCTCGCAGCCGGACAACCTCAAGGATGTGATCGCCGCGGTGGCAAAGGGCAATCTGGAGCTGGGCTTTGCCTTCGACGGCGACGGCGATCGCCTGGGCGTGGTCACGCGCAGCGGCAAGATCATCTATCCGGACCGGCAGTTGATGCTGTTCGCCAGGGACGTGCTGTCACGCTGCCCCGGCGCGGAAATCATCTACGACGTGAAGTGCACGCGCCAGCTCGCGCCCTGGATCAAACAATACGGCGGCGTGCCCAGCATGTGGAAGACCGGGCATTCGCTGATCAAGGGCCGCATGAAGGAACGCAAGGCGCCGCTGGCGGGAGAGATGAGCGGGCATATCTTCTTCGGCGAGCGCTGGTACGGCTTTGACGATGCGCAGTACGCCGGTGCACGTCTGCTGGAAATCCTCTCGCGCGAGGCCGACCCTTCAGCGGTGCTGGAAGGCCTGCCCGACTCCATGAGTACGCCCGAGCTGCACATCGCGCTGGAGGAGGGCGAGCCGCACCGGCTCATCGCCGGGCTGCAGGAGAAGGCGGTGTTTCCCGGCGCGGCCGAGGTGATCAAGCTCGATGGTCTGCGCGTGGAATACTCAGACGGCTTCGGCCTGGCGCGGGCCTCCAACACCACGCCGGTGATCGTGCTGCGCTTCGAGGCCGACAATGACGCGGCGCTGAAGCGCATACAGCAGTCGTTTCGGGAGGTGCTGCTGGCGGCCAAGCCGGGGGCGAAGCTGCCGTTCTAAACGAAGTCTGGTGTAATCAGGTCCAGTCTGTCGGTGAACACCGCGTTCACGCCCCAGGAAAAAAGCCGTCTCGCAAGCTCGGGCTCATTTACCGTCCAGCAGGCCAGGCTGTAACCTGCGGCGACAATGTCGTGTGCGAGGCGCTCATTCAGCTTGGCGGCATTGCAATGCAGTGTGCTGCAGCCCAGTGCCTGCAACTGCGCCAGCCAGTTCGCCGGGACGGCATCGAACAGCAGTCCTAGCGCCAGTTCCGGCGCGGCTGCACGAGCCTCGATCAGCGCTTCCGGGCTGAAGGACGAGAGCAATGGCGGCAGGGCGGCGCCGCGCCAGCATTCCTGTGCCACCGTGGCAGCCACATGGCCGGTTTCGCGCTCATGGCCCTGCGCCGGCTTGATCTCGACATTGGCCCACAGGCCCAGTTCCACGCACAGGCTGGCGGCGGCGCGAAACGCCGGCACGGGTTCGCCCCTGAACGCGGCATCGAACCAGGCGCCGGCATCCAGCGTGGCCAGCACATCCAGCGGTGTCTCGGCGACATTGCCCTGACCGTCGGTGGTGCGCTCCAGGGCCTCGTCGTGGATCAGCACCGGGTGCGCGTCGGCCGAGAGCATGACATCGAACTCGACCGCCTTGAAGCCCAGCGCGTGTCCCTTGCGTATCGCGGCCAGGGTGTTCTCGGGGGCGAACTGCCCGCCGCCGCGATGCGCGATGACGCGCGGGTAGGGCCAGGGCATCAGCAGCAGCCGCGTCCCGGTGCGGGCGTCGCCGGGCGCGCGGGCATCGCAGCTCTCCCGGATGCCGCCGGGCCGCCAGACGCCGCCGGCGTGGGCGCGGTAACGGACGCGTTCAACAAGGCATTGCCGCGCTCCACCGCATCGCCCAGCGCGGTGATGGGCGCCTTCCTGCCCTTCCACACCTCCTCCAGTTCTTCATCAAGGATGTTGCGGATCTTGGCGTAGTGGCGCAGCCGCACGCCGCGCGCATAGCTGCCCGAATGCACGCCGCGCAATTGCTTGACGGCGATGTCCATCAGCGGCTGCTCCTGGAAGTAACCCGTCCTTTGCAGCGCGGTGTAGGCGCCGCGCGTCAGCGGCACGTAGCCGGTGCTCTTGTGCCACTCGGCGGCCGGCTCGGGCGCTGCAAGAAACTGCAGGAAGCGCGCCACCCCGGCATATTCCGCAGGGGTCTTGCCCGCCATGGTCCACAGCGCGGCTCCGCCGATGAGCGTGTTGTAGGGCGAGCCCTGGAAGTCGTCGTAGTACGGCAGTTGTGCCACGCCCACCTGAAAGCGCGCCCTGGCCTTGATGCTGGCCAGCGCCGCGGAGGAGCCGGTGAACACCGCGCATTCGCCGCTGGCAAAGCGCGCCTCGCCCGCGTCCTCGCGGCCGGAGTAGATGAACAGGCTGGATTTCATCCATGCCGACAGGAGCGAGATGTGGCGGACCATGAGATGGCTGTTGAACACCAGTTCGGACTTGCCCGGACTGAAGCCGTTGTTGCCGCTGGCCACCGGATAGTTGTGCCAGGCGCTGATGTTCTCCACGTGCACCCAGGTCTGCCAACTGGTGGTGTAAGGGCAATCGCTGTCGCCCTCGCCCTGCAGCGCGAGCAGCATGGGCTGCAGGTCATACCAGCTGGCGGGCGGTTTGTCCGGATCGAGCCTGGCCTTGATGAAGGCGTCGCGGTTGTAGTAGAGCACGGGCGTGGAGCTGTTGAAGGGCAGCGCCAGCAGACGCCCCGGAGGGTCGGAATAAAAAGCCGCCGCCGGAGGGAAATAGGGTTCCTTGTCCAGGGGAATCCTGGTCTCCTGCGCCAGTTGGTACAGCGGCTTGAAGGCGCTGCGATTGGCCATCATGTCCGCCGTGCCCACCTCGTACACCTGCAGCAGGTGCGGCGCCTTGCCCTGGCGCACCGCGGCCAGGCCTGCAACCAGGGTCTCTTCGTAGTCGCCGTGATAACTGGGCACCACCCGATAGAGTTGTTGCGAGGCATTGAACTGGTCGGCAAGCTTCTGTATCGCCACGGCCGAGGGGCCCTGCATGGCATGCCAGAACTGCAGTTCGGTGACCGCGTGTGCGGGAAGATGGATGAGCGCAAGTAAAACAGCGCCGACGAGGGCGCGGACAACTTTATGCATCAGGGGCTCTTATATTTATGGGACGCCCGCACCGCGGTGCGCAAGCTCAATTATAAGAGCGAAGCCGGGCCGCATTGCTGCGGCCCGGAGGGAGAAGAAAAAGAAACGGGAGAAGGGAGGGTTTCCCCCGTTGATCTGCCGCTTGCTGGGCCGGCAGGAAATCGTTAATGCTGTCGCGGTGCGGGGCTGATGCTTAACCGTTGCTTAAGAACTGCGATATGAGAGCAGCATAGCCATGCGCACATGGACTTGCAAAGCACAAGCAGTCGCTTGGCGTGATATTCCGCACATCGCCTGGCAGAGCCTGGCAGGCTGTATCAGTTGTATATGGCGTATTGACCTTGGCAGCGCAGGGCCTATCATCGAACGCAATGTGATAACCGCAAAGAAGGAATGGGCATGAGCGCAACGTCGATTATTCGCAGCCTGATGATTGCAGGACTATTTCCTCTGGCGCTGGCCTTGCCGGCCCAGGCCACCGGTCTTGCCACCTGCGATTCCGGGCCCACCTCGGGCTGGCAGCCGCAGGCCAAGCTGGAGAGCGACCTCAAGGCCAAGGGCTGGCAGATCCGCCGCATCAAGGTGGACGGCGGCTGCTACGAGGTCTATGCCATGAATGAAAAAGGCCAGCGCGTCGAGGCCTACTTCCATCCGGTGACGCTCGCGCCCGTTCCCACGTCGCGCTGATCGCCGGACAACGCCAGATATCCATGGAGGATGCGCGCATTCGCGTCTGGGATCCGCTGGTGCGCGTGTTCCACTGGAGCCTGGCGCTGTCGATACTGTTCGCCTGGATCAGCGCCGAGGGCGGGGGACGCTGGCATGAGTGGATAGGCTACGCAGCCCTGGCGCTGGTGGCGTTGCGTCTCGCGTGGGGTTTCGTCGGCTCACGTTACGCGCGCTTCGCCGCCTTCCTGCGCGGGCCCGCGGCGACCATGGCCTATGCGCGCAGCGTGCTCGCGCATCGCGACCGGCGCTACCTCGGGCACAACCCGCTGGGCGGCTGGATGATCATCGCGCTGCTCGTCATGGTGACGCTCACCGGCTTCACCGGCTGGCTCTACACCACCGATGCCTACTGGGGCGAGGAGTGGGTGGAGGAGGTGCACGAGGCCTGCGCCGACACGCTGTTTGTCCTCATCGGACTGCATGTGGCCGGCGTGGTGCAGACCTCATGGCGGCATGGCGAGAACCTGGTGGCGGCCATGTGGCATGGGCGAAAGCGTCGGGCCGGCGTGGATGATGTGATCTGATTCACGATTGAATCATTTCCATTAGAGCCTGTTCAGTCTTATTGTGATCAACGACTTCCCGGAATGGCGGCGCCCATCGGTCCCTTGCAGGGATCATCGCGCAGCGTGGCGGCCGTGAACCAGGCGAAGTCGTAGCCGGCGAGCGCGTAGTCCTGCGGCGAGTTTCTCCCCGCGTCCACTTCGACGAAGGCAATCACCAGTACGTTGCTGTCATTCTTCATGTAGCGCGGCACGGCGTGTTCACGGTGCACATGTCCCGAGCCGGTGATGAACACCACCGTTGCGTTGCCGCGGCCGGCCTCCTCCAGCGCCGCGGCCATGCGCGCGTCGCGCGCACGCTGCGCGGCGAGCAGCCGCTCCATCTGTTCGGGCGGCAGGTGGTAACCGCAGTGGCCGCGCACCAGCGCATCTTCCAGAGCGGACATCTGCGCAGGATCGGCCGGTGGCAGTGCCGGCGTGAGCTTGCCCAGCGCGATGTCGCGGGCCTCATTGCGGGAGAGATTGGCGGCAATGAGCGGCCAGCCGCGCTCGCTGGCAAAGGCCACCAGATCGCGGTACAGCGGCCAGTTCCAGCTGCGCCGGTCCAGCCGGCCGGCATCGGCAAGCTTCTCGGCATCGCGCTCGCCTGCGGTCTGCGCAGCGGTGATCGCCGGCTGATGCTCAACGTCGAGCTGCTCCATGGCCAGAGCCGGCTTCAGGCCGTGGCTATCCAGCATACGCAGCACCTCCAGTTGCAGGCGATGATGGATGGCGCTGTCGTGCAACTCGCCCAGCAGCACGTAGGCGCTCTTCGCGGCGCGTTCGTGCAGCGTATCGGCATTGACGAACACCTGGCTGCGCGTATCCCAGATGCGGTCCTGCAGCGGGTGCGGCTGGGCGTGGGCGAGGCCGGCGCAGAGCAGGATGAAGGCGAGGGTCGTGTTGATCAAGTGCGGCAGGTGCAAGGGCATGGTCTGGCAGCAAGGAGAACGGTCGCCAGTGTAGCCGGCGCGCTAAAACAAGCGATAATCCACGGTTGATTTTCCTGTTCTTCATTTTTTTGATTGATCTCCCGCATGAGCACTCTGGAATCCGGCAAGCCTGCAAGAAAACTCTTTCCGATTATTGTTCTGATCATCATCATCGGACTTCTGGTGACTGCGTACTACCTGGTGCCGCGCTTCGAGCGGGAGGCCCCGCAGATCAGGCTTGTGCCGGACTACGACTCGATCGGCCTGGCGCCCATCGAGATCAATGTCACCGATCAGGGCGCCGGGTTGAAGTCGGTTACCGTGACGCTTTCGGTGAGCGGCGCCGAGCACACGCTGGCCTCGGAGCAGTTCGCCCAGGCGGTGCCTGAAAAGAAAATCATGATCGCCCTGTCATCGAAACTGGCCGGTCTCAAGGAAGGGCCCGCGGTCCTGCGCGTCATTGCCCGGGACAACTCCTTCTGGAATCTTTTCCGCGGCAACGAGACGGTGATCGAGAAGAGCCTCACCATCGACATCACGCCGCCGACCGTCGAGCTCATCGCCGATGACCGCTACGTCAACTTCGGCGGTGTCGGCGTGATCGTTTACAAATCATCCGCGGATACGGCGACGAGCGCAGTCAGGATCGGCGGTCATTCCTTCCCGGGGTTCCAGGGCCAGATAAAAGGGCATCCGGATCACTTCATCGCCCTGTTTGCCCATGCCCACAACGTGCCGGCGGAGGCCAGGGCCGTGCTGGTTGCAACCGACAAGGCCGGCAACACCCGGGAAATGCCGCTTGTCTACGAACTCAAGAACGTCAAGTACAGGAAGAGCACCATCGCGCTATCGGACAACTTTCTGCAGAAGATCGCGCCGTTGTTGAGCGATGTCGGCGCGCGCCAGGGCGCACCAAAGGATGTCTTCATCCGCATCAACAAGGGCCTCAGGAAGGAGAACGAAGACCGGATCGTGGCGATCACGAGGAAATCCACGCCTTCGATACTCTGGTCCGGCGCGTTCAGCCAGTTGAGCAACTCCAAAGTCGAAGCCAATTTCGCCGATGAGCGGACCTATACCTACAACGGCGACGCGATCGACACCGCCTATCACCTCGGTTACGACCTGTCGGTCACCAAGCAGTATCCGGTCGAAGCCGCCAACAGCGGCGCGGTTGCCTTCGCCGCGGACCTGGGCATCTACGGCAATGTCGTCATCCTGGATCACGGCCTTGGGCTGTTCACGCTGTATGGTCACCTGAGTTCCATCGAGGTCAAGCTCGGCGATTCGATCAAGCAGCGGCAGATCATCGGCAGGACCGGCGAGACCGGCATGGCCGCCGGCGATCATCTGCACTATGGGGTCTATCTGAACGGCGTGGCTGTCCTGCCGGTGGAGTGGTGGGACCAGAAGTGGATCACTGACAACATCCAGCCCAAGCTCGAAGGCAAGACCGGCGAGGCGATTGCCGAATCGCAGCAGTCGAAGGCGCCGCGGAAAGTGGCGGGTAAAGTGACGGGCAAGCGGCGGCGGTAATTCTGTAGGGAATAAGCTGGATGCCGATGCAGGGCCAGGCCTTAGTTTGGCTGGGGGGACAGACCACATTTTCCTGTTTCAGGAATGCGTCGCCTCCTGAAGGACCTCGGTTGCCCACTGGTTCAGACTCTTGCCCGACGCCTGCGCAGCAACCAGCGCGGCACCGTGAACCTCGGGTGGCACCCGAAGCAGTATCTTTCCGGAGGCCGGCTTCTCGGGAGGCACGCCCTGGCTTTTGCAGTCGACAATATAGTCATCAACTGCCGCCTTGAATTCCTTGCGCAGTTGATCGACGGTCTTGCCGTGGAAGCTGATGATGGTGCGAATACCCAGCACGCGGCCCACGAAAATGTTGTCGCGTTCGTCGTATTCAACACGAGCGGTGTAACCCTTGTGGGTCATGGTATTCATGGCTTGATTCCTGTTCGTTCGAGCAACTCTCGTATTTCCTCGATCTGGTAGCGCTTGGCTGGGAATGTATCGGGTTTTGTGGACGCCCGCAGGTATCCCAGCTGTTTCCAGGCCACAATAGCCCGGATGAATCAAGCTACGCAGGCCCTTTCTCCCCCGCTCGTCCCCGGCCGTGAATGCGGTGAGTGCTCCGCCTGCTGCGTCAATCTGCTCATCGACTCAGAAGACCTCCAGAAGCCGGCCAACATCGAATGCCCGAACCTTACCCCGGCTAAGGGCTGCGCCATCTATGGCTCGCGCCCGTCGGCCTGCCGGTCATTTCATTGCGGCTGGCGGATGCTCGAAGGCCTGGGCGATGAATGGAGGCCGGATCGATCCAAGGTCATGATCAGAGTCGAGCAGGACGGGATCATCCTTGAAGGCCTGGGTTCCATGCGGCCGATCCTTGCCAAAGCCGTGCTGAAATTCATCGGCACCTGTATCGACAACGGCGTGACCATCTTCATCAATATTCCAGGCGAGCCAGGGCACACCGCGGCCAAGCTGGAACTTAATCAGGCGCTTGTCGCGGCGACCACCGGCAGGCAGCGCGGCGTTGTCATGAGGGAATTGATCAAGGCAGGTGAAATTGGGTTTCCGACTGCGCCGCTGGCACCCATGACGTATCCCTTGAAGCGGGTCGTGGTCCGGAGTGGGCGGCAGCTCGGGACGAAAAAGCGGTAGAGGGGATACCTGTTTCAGGAACCCGTCGCATCATGAAGAACCCCGATTGCCCACTGCCAGGACCGGAGGATTTCCTACATGGCCTTCACTTTCTGTCCTGTAGGCCGGCTCCAGCAGCGATCCAGCCACTCCTTCACCCCGGGCCAGCGGGCGAGGTCCATGGACAGTACACGGAACATGGCGGCGGCGACGTTCAGATCGGCGACGGAGAAGTCCGTGCCGGCGAGCCATGGTTGTTTCCTGAGTGCGCCTTCCAGCACGTTCAGGGCCGCTTCGATTTCCGCCCAGGTCGAGTCGGCCAGGGCCTTGTTGCGTTCGGCCTCGGGCAGCATGCTGGTGTGCTGTGTCCAGGTGGTCATCTGGCGGTCGAGGCGGTCGGTTTCCCAAAGGCTCCACTGCAGCGCCAGCGCCTCGTTCTTCGGGGCGGCGGGGTAGAGCGGGCTGTTGTGCTTCTTGGCCAGGTAGAAATTGATGGCCATGGATTCGGACAGGATGAAACCATCGTCATCGATCACCGGCACGCGCGCATTGGCGTTCATGGCGAGGAATTCCGGCGTGCGCGTCTCCGGAGAGCGCGGCGCATAGGGCAGGTGCTGGTACTGCAGACCGAGTTCGCCCGCCATCCAGAGTGTGCGACGGGCGCGGGATTTGGCAGAACCGTAGATTTTCAGCATGGCAATTCCTCCGGGTTGTCAGGAACGATATGGTACGCATTTCGCGGATCAGCTCGTCGAATAGATGAGCAGTGGCCGGCGTGGGGGCGGGCTTTGCTTTGGTGCGGGGCTCGGGCTTACCTGTCTTTGGTTTTGGTGTCATGGTTCACTTCGGCTGCACTTTGGCGAGCCGATCTGCCATGCGCGTCTGCCAACCCGGCCCGGTAGCACGCTACCTTTCGATGACATCTTCCGGAAGCCGGATTGAGATCAGCTTGCGGGGGTTTTCGGATCGGGGGCGTCCGCCTCGATTCTCCTTGCCGCGGGCGAGCATGTCGTCCGTAAGCTCCGGCAGTTCGACGTACTCGTGTGGCTTGATCACATGAGCGGCGACACGGGCGAGATCAGAGCCCAAGGCGCGGCCCGATGTGCGTTTGCTCGCGGTCATTGGCTTTCCTCATATGTTGGTGGGCGGTCGCCATAGACCAAGCATCACTTTAGCAACTTGAGCCCCGCCCGACCATCCTCGAAAAAGCAAGGGTAGTGGTGGATTGCAATCCCGGCATCAGCCTCCCCGGGCAGTACCCCTCCTGGACGCCCCGCCCCCAACCTGTTCCAATCCCTCAAAACCCAAAACCACAAAGGAGGCTTCCCCATGACAGTCATCGATTCCCAGGTCCACGCCTACGAAGCGAACACGCCGCAGCGGCCCTGGCTCAACAAGCCCAACTGGCCCGCTCACGTTACTGGTGACGAGATGGTGGCGGCGATGAAGAAGGTGGGGGTGGATGGCGCGATTTTCGTTTCGCCCTTCGGCCTGTACGGGTTCGATGACAGTTATGCCAGGGAAGTGCAGCGGGCTCATCCGGGCAGTTTCGCCATCGTCAAGCCGGTGGATGCGGATGATCCTGCAGTAGCCGATGTCATTGCCGAGTGGAAGAAGGTGCCGGGCACGGTGGGCATTCGCATCATGATGAGGAAGGATTCAGGGCGCGCGCCGGACGATCCGGGCTACGACCGTATCCTGCGCGCGGCGGTCCGGCACGATTTCCCGGTCAACTTCCTGTGCTGGGGCAATCTGGATGCGGGCACGAAGGTGATCGATCGCCATCCGGATGCACGCTTCGTCATCGACCACCTGGGTCTGATGCAGCCGCATGATCCGCCGGCGCCGCCGGATTGCTGGGCCGAGCTGCCCAAGGTGCTGGACCTGGCTAAACGCCCGAACGCGGTGATCAAGGTGAGCGGCGCCTGCACGCTGTCCCGCAAACCCTATCCCTTCCCGGACATCTGGGACCCGCTGGCCCGTGTGTTCGATGCCTGGGGGTTCGAGCGCTGCCTGTGGGGCACCGACTGGACGCGCGCCAATGCGGTGGTCAACTACGAGCAGGCGGTCGAGCCTTTCCGCCTCACCGACCGCCTGAGCGAGAGCGAGCGGGCGATGCTGATGGGCGGTGCCTGTGCCAGGGTCTATGGCTGGTCGCCGACGAAGGGCTAGCCTCGAACGATGCACTCGAAACCTGCTCTCCCCTCCATGGCGCTTGCTCGACTCCTGTCTCACACCCTGGTACAGCCAGTCCAGATATTGGCTGCGCGGCTGGGGACCACGTCCGAATCGGTTGGCCAGGGCATCGCGGCCCTGCGCGCGCTGGGAGTGGACCTTGTCGAAAGCGCCGAAGGCCTGCGCCTGGCCGCGCCGCTGGACCTGCTGGATGCGGTGCGCCTGCATGAATTCAGCGGCGGGCTGCACGGTGTGCGCGTCGAACTCCTGGACGAATGCGCCTCCACCAATGCACAGCTCGTCACGCGGACCGATGCGCCCGGCGGCATGGCGCTGGTGTGCGAGCACCAGAGCGCGGGCCGCGGGCGGCGCGGGCATGCCTGGACCTCGGGCCTGGGCGCTTCACTGACGTTCTCGCTGCTGTGGCGCTTCGCCCTGCCACCCGCCGCGCTCTCGGGTCTGCCGCTGGCGGTGGCGGTGATCGCAGCCGAAGAACTGGAGCATCAGGGCTGCGCCGGCATTGCGCTGAAGTGGCCCAATGATCTGCTGCATCAGGGCTGCAAGCTGGGCGGCATCCTCATCGAGACCACCCGGCCGTCCGGCCCGCATGAAACCGCCTGCATCATCGGCATCGGCATCAATGTGCGCCTGCCCTCCAGCCTGGCCGATCGCATAGAGCGTCCGGTCACAGACCTCGCTGCAGTTGCGAAGGCGCAGGGTCAAAGCGTTCCGGACCGCACCACGCTGCTTGCCGGACTGCTGCGTGCACTGGCTGCACGCCTGCCCCGGTACGAGGCGCAGGGGCTGCCCGCCTTTCGCGAGGCCTGGCTGCGGCGCCACGCTCATCAGGGACGCCAGGTGATGCTGGTGCAGGATGAGCGCGTGCTCGTGGAAGGTGAAGCGCAGGGCATCGCCGAGGACGGCGCGCTGCTGGTGCGCACGGCGAAAGGCCTGGAGCGTGTGCTGAGCGGCGAAGTGTCGCTGCGTGAACAAGCCGGCCCGGCATGAGCCCCCATGCACATAGAATAGCCACATGAACATACTCGCCATAGACAGCGGCAACACCCGCATCAAGTGGGGCCTGATGCAGCAGGATGCAGGCACATTCACGCGCCTGGGCGCGCTGACTCACGATGAGTCGGGCGACCTGAAGGCGGCGTTTGCCTCGCTGCCTGCGCCGCAGCGCATTGCCGTCGCCAATGTCGCGGGCGTGGGGCCGGCGCGGTGCATTGAAGAGGCCTGCGCCCAGTTCGGCCTGCCGCTGATCTGGACCAGGCCGCGGGCGGAGCAATGCGGCGTGGTTAACCGCTACGACAGCGGGCAACTGGGCGCTGATCGCTGGGCCGCGCTGGTTGGTGCCTGGCACCGGCAGCAGGGCGCCTGCCTGGTGGTGGGCGCGGGCACGGCCACCACGGCGGACCTGCTCTCCAGGCGCGGCGAGTTTCGCGGCGGCATCATCTTTCCGGGTCTGGCGCTGATGAAGCGCTCGCTGGCCGAGAACACCGCCAGGCTGCCCTTTGCCGATGGCGCCTGGACGGAGGAGCCGCGCAACACCGCCGATGCCATCGAGTCGGGTGTGCTCAACGCCCAGGCCGGCGCCATCGAGCGCATGCATGCGCAACTGGCCAGGACCGAGGGCGAGAACGCGATCTGCCTGCTCTCAGGCGGCGCGGCTGCGCGCATCGCCGAATGCCTGAGCATACCGCATCGCCTCGCCGACCACCTGGTGCTGGACGGCCTGGCGCGCATCGCCATGGATGCGGAGGGCCGATGACAGCATCGACGAAAGCGCCGGCCTTAAGGATCGTGGTGCTGCTGCTGATACTGGCCAATGTCGCCTTCCTCGCCTGGTCGCGGCTCTTCTCCGCGGCTTCGGGCATCACTGCCGAGACGCATCTGATGCAGCAGCAGATCAATCCCGGCGCCATTCGCCTGCTGTCGCCGCAGCAGGTGGGCACGATGACCGCGAAGCCGGCCTGCGTGGAATGGGGCGGTTTTCCTCCCGAGGGCGTGGCGCGTGCCGAGGAGGGCCTGGGCAAGCTGCTCCCGGGTGTGCGTTACACACCGCGCCGCGTGGAGGAGCCGGCCACCTGGTGGGTGTTCATGCCGCCGCAGGCCGACCGCCAGCGCGCCCAGCAGAAGGTCGCCGAACTCAAGCGCCTGGGCGTGGAGGAATTCTTCATCGTCCAGGACGAATCCAAGTTCCCCTTCGCCGTATCGCTGGGCGTATTCCGCACGCAGGAGGCGGCGAAGAACAAACTGGAGCAGTTGCGCGAGCAGGGTGTGCGCACCGCCCAGATCGGGCCGCGTGATGCGCAGATGCAGATGACCTACTATCAGTTGCGCAATCTCCCCGACGGCGCCAACGCCAGGCTGGACGAACTGAAGCAGGGCTTCGCCGGAACGGAGCTGAAAGCCTGCGGCAACGCGGTGCTGGTGCCGGTGGCCAAATCCTGAATCCGCACCGGTGAGGCCGCTGATCCGGCCTCGGTGACCGGCGCCCGCGTCTAGGTCTGCTTCTGCGCCTTGTTGGCCATGGTGGCGAGGCCCATGATCCAGGACAGGGCGGAGCGCACCCAGATCTGTTTCCTCGGCGCCAGTTGCGAGCGCTGCATGGCCGTGCCGGTGCGCAGGCCGTAGACCTGCGGATCGGTGGGGGAGGTGGCGTAGATGGGGGTGCCGCATTTGGGGCAGAAGGCCTGCGCGCGCGGATTGCCGCTTTCCGCCGTTTTCTTGATATAGACCGCCGGCTCGCCGCTGAGCAGCTTGAAATTGTCCCTGGTGGCCGGCACCGTGGTGCGAAACGCCGTGCCGGTCATGACCTGACAGTCGATGCAATGGCAGACCGTCACCGCCTCCGGATCGACCTCGGCCGAGTAAGTGATGTAGCCGCAGTGGCAGCTCCCGTTGATGTGCAGCATATTGCCTCCTTGTTGTTAGTAGGGGTCAGGTCTTGTGTTATTACGTGTGTTGTCAGGTGTCAGGTCTTGCGTATTTTATCGACCAGTGCCGTGGTGGACCGCTCATGCTCGAAAGGAATGGAATGCACGCTGCCGCCCCAGGTTTTCACGTCTGCTGAGCCGACGATGGCCTCGGGTTTCCAGTCCCCGCCCTTGACCAGCACCGCGGGTTTGCAGGACAGGATGAGCGCCAGCGGCGTGTCCTCTTCGAACCAGGTCACCAGGCTCACCGCTTCCAGCGCCGCCACCACCGCCATGCGATCGGCCAGGGAGTTGATCGGGCGGTCCTCGCCCTTGCCCAGGCGCCTGGCCGAGGCGTCGCTGTTGAGCGCGACCACCAGGGATGCGCCCAGCGAGCGCGCCTGCGCGAGATAGGTGACGTGACCGCGATGCAGGATGTCGAACACGCCGTTGGTGAACACCAGCGGGCGATCCAGCCTGGCGGCGCGCTGCGCCAGTTCAGCGGGGCTGCAGCGCTTGGCTTCGAAGGGCGGTCGGCTGTATTGGCTCATATGGAGAATGAACAGGGAACGCGAGCAGTATAAGTCATGCCGGTGCGCGCCCCGCCCAGGCGGAGCCCGTCATCTCATCCCTTACAATGGCGGTGCTGTATTGGCCCGCAGTCTCCGTCGTGCCATTTCGCGCCACTCTTCCATTCTGAGCCGCAGAAAGTCCTGAATGACCCAGTTGCCTGATGCACCAGCGCCGCAGCCGGGCGATACCGCGCCACGGCCGCGCATCGGCCCAATGAGCCTGTTTGTCATTTTCAGCCAGGTGACCATGACCGGCTTCGGCGGCGTGATGCCCTTTGCCTATCGCGCCATGGTGGAGCGCAGGCGTCTGCTCAGCAACGAGGAGTTCGCCGAGATGTTCGCCTTCGGGCAGATCATGCCCGGACCGGCCATCGCCAATTTCTCCATCATCGTGGGTTACCGCGACAGCGGCGCGGCCGGGGCCGCGGCCGCGGTGACCGGCCTGACCCTGTGGCCCTTCCTGCTGATGCTGCTGGTGGCCATGTTCTACAGTCAGTACGCCGATCTGCAACTCGTGCGCGATGCCATCACCGGCATGGGCGCGGTGACCGGCGGGCTGATCGTGGCCATGGCGCTGAAGATGTCCAAGGGCATGCACAAGCGCAAGAAGAGCGCGCTGCTGCTGCTCGCCGGCTTTGTGTCCTTCGGTGTGCTGCGCCTGCCCTTTCTGGCGGTGATCGGGGTGCTGGCGCCGCTGGCGGTGTGGCTGGCCTGGCGCGAGGAGTCCTGATGGACCAGGCCACCGTGCACGAGGCCGGTGGCCTGCACGACGCCGGCGGTTTTGATGCGCCCATCTGGCTGCTGTCGTTGCAACTGGTGATTCTCACCTTCGCCGCGGTGGGCGGGGGCCTGGCCATGCTCATGCCGGAGCTGCAGCGCTTCGTGGTGCTGGAGCACGGCTTGATGACCAACGAGGCCTTCATCGCCGCCTTCACCATCGGGCAGGCGGCGCCCGGTCCGAATTTTCTGT
>CAXNIK010000023.1:0-20576 GCA_964202115.1 Burkholderiales bacterium | reverse complement strand
CTGGAAAATAGTTCGTCAGCTCGTCTGCGTCGCTCACTCGGCCTTGATGCCGGCTTCCCTGATGATTCTGCCCCACTTGTCCAGCTCCTGCGGCAGGAATGCGGCTAGCTCCTGCGGTGTCGAGGCAATGGGCTGCACCATGGGCAGGGCAAACTTTTCCCGGACTTCCTCCAGCCTGAAGATGCGCTGAATTTCCGGATACAGCTTGTCTACCGCTGCTTTGGGCGTTCCCGCCGGACCGAGCAAGGCATACCAGTTCGTGGCCGCATAACCGGGGAGGCCCGACTCACCCACGGTCGGCACGTCAGGGAGGGTTTCAACCCGGCGTGAGCCGGTGACCGCCAGTGCAATCACCTTGCCTGCCTTTACAGCCGGCAGCACGGTAGCCGAGCCAAAGGACAACTGTACCCGGCCTGCGGCAAGATCTGTGGCCAGGGTGCCGCTGGTCTTGTAGGGCACGTGAACCATCCTGATACCGGCCATCTTGGCAAACAACTCGCCGAACATGTGCGTCCCGGAGCCGGTTCCGGACGAGCCATAGTTCAGCTTGTCCGGATTGGCCTTGCCATAGGCGATGAACTCCTTCACCGTCCGCGCCGGTACTGAAGGGTGGATGAACAGGATGTTGGGCACCTCCGACAGCAGCGTCACCGGCGTGAAATCCTTGATGGGGTCGTAGCCGACTTGCGGATTCATGGCGGGGTTGATGACATGCGCCGAGCTGGTCATAAGATAGGTGTACCCGTCCGCAGCGGAACGGGCGACAAATTCGGTGGCAACCACGCCGCCACCGCCTGCGCGCGTGTCGACGATGACCGGCTGCCCCCAGGCCTCCGTGAGCTTCGGTCCCAGCACCCGGGCCATGGCATCGCCTGCCCCGCCGGGCGCCCCGAAAGGCAGCACGAAGCGAATGGGCTTCACGGGAAATCGATCAGCCTGGGCTTGGGCGGGCACAGGGATCAGGGCAATTGCCATCGAGACGACACAAGCTGCCAGACGCATGACTCCTCCTTGGGTTTTCCTACTATCGTAGATGAATTCCCTCCTCAATGTTCGGAGAAGTCCACAGGGGCCGTGCCAAATCAGCCACCTCGTTCGCCGCTCGGCTCGCTTTCAAACGGAATGATTGCTATCGATTTCATCCATAAATAGCCAGTCCATGAAAAAGAAAAGGCTATTTATGATCATAACTCCTCGGCCTGGATGTTGTTGTCCTGGGCCAACTTGCTCCAGCGCGCCGTCTCTAAGCCGATCTTTGATCCGCAATGTTGCGCTGGCGTGACACCAGTTGTATAGGGGAATTGGGATTCAATATCGGTCTGTCTTCGACCGTTGCAGTCGCGCGATCATTTGAACTGCTTGGTGAGCAACTTCAGATGCAGCTTCGGAGGCATGCCATCGAGGCCTCCATTGCCACTTCCTTCCTGGGGAAGGCGCGGGCCTGGTCCCACTCGACCAGTAGGGGCTTGAACTCGCGCTCTGCAAGCGTGCGCGCAGAGGCGACCATCATTCTTTGTTCTTCTGTCAGCTTGAAGTCCACGTCACAATCCCAGATAAACGAGCAGAAATAGCAAAACCAAGCCTGATTGCGCCCGCTAAACATCACCCAAAACCGCGCGACCGAAGCCGTCTCGGGCGTACAGAAAGCACTCATTTCCCATATCGTGGGAAATTCGCAAACGCCAGCCTAGCGCCTCGTAAAATATGGACCTAAAGTCGCCTTCACGAATTGAATCCGCGCACAAGCGCCGTTGATCGGAAAGAGCCTTGCCCATGAACCCAGAATACCTCGAAGAAACAGCCCGACTGGATCGCTTTTTTTCCCCGAAGTCCGTTGCATTGGTCGGCGCAACCGATGATGTAGCCAAGTTCGGAGGACAGGTGTTCCAGCAGGTCCTCAAGTTCGGCTATCGCGGGAAGGTGTATCCCATCAATCCGAACCGGCAGCAAATCGGCGGACTGCAGTGCTATCCCAGCGTGCTCGCCCTTCCGGAAACCCCGGACCACGTCGGAATCGCAGTGCCCCCCGGTGCAGTCCTGGACACACTGAAGGACTGCCACGCGCGTGGAGTCAGGTACGTCACGGCACTCACATCGGGCTTTGCCGAAACCGGCACCGAGCAGGGAATTGCGCGGCAAAAGGAAATAGTGGATTTCTGTCGGGCCAACGGCATGCGCATGATGGGCCCGAACTGCAATGGCTTCGTCAATTTTGTCGATCGGTTTTCGATCGGCAGCAGCACCACGGGATCACTGAGTGCGCCAAGGACCCTGAAGAACATCGCCATCGTCGCGCAGAGCGGCGGACTCGGGCAGGTCAACGTCATGTGGCGCACGGTCAATGCCGGCCTGGGCGTCAACTACCAGGTCAGCTGCGGCAACGAAGCCGACCTGGACATGATGGACTTTGCGACCTTCTTTCTCCAGCAGGAGTCCACCGATGTCCTGTTGATGGCCATCGAAGGCATACGCCGGCCGGAGAAATTCATCGAACTTGCCGAATTCGCGCTGTCCATGGGCAAGCCCATCGTCGCACTCAAGTTCGGCAGAAGTGAACTGGGCCAGAAAATGGCCGCCTCGCATACCGGGTCTCTCGCCGGCGCAGACGCCATTTTCGACGCGGTGTGCCGGCAGTTCGGGATCATCCGGGTCGAAGACTGCAATCAACTGTATGAGATGGCCATTGCATTGCATAACCGCCGCAAGCCGATCACTGGCAGCCGGATAGGATCCGTTGCGCCCTCCGGCGGGAATGTCGTCCAGATTGCCGATCTGGGCTCCACAATCGGGCTTACCTGGCCTTCTTTTCCTGAACCCATTGTCAAAAAGCTCCAGGGCGTTTATCCCGCACGGACGGAATTCTCCAATCCGGTGGATACGCAGAACATCGGCGGCACCCTGATGCCTGCCATCGAAGTCCTTGAAACCGATCCCGGGCTGGACGTAGTCATTGTCGTATTCACCATGATCAACCGCGCCTCGATCGATCGGGCGGTTGCGCTGGCCAAGAAAAGCCAGAAAACCATTGTTGTTCTCTGGACCGGCCGATGCACGGACGAGGAATTCACGATCAGCGACCTGGTCCAGCTTGGCGTTCCGGCATACTCCGAGACGCTGCCCTGCCTCAAGGCCATTCATGCCGCCGCCCGCTATTACGAGTTCCGCAAGGCCTACCAGGCGCGCAGCCTCCTCGCTCACCCCAGTCCCGGCATCGTCGACCAGGCCCGCAAGCAGGTTTCAGCATCCGCCCACAGCGCCCTCACCGAACGGGAAGCCAAGAACGTTCTCCGCCTGTACGGCATCCCGGTGACGCTCGAAAAGCTCGCCGCCTCTCCAGAAGAGGCCGTTAGTTTTGCGAAGGAGATTGGTACGCCCGTTGCCTTGAAGATCGAGTCGCCGGACATCATGCACAAGACCGAGGCCGGCGGCATACGGCTGGGCCTGTCGGAAGCAAATCAGATCCGTGACGCCTACTCGGCCATTATTGCCGCGGCAAAGACCTACGCGCCGAAAGCCAGGCTCAACGGCGTATTGGTCCAGAAAATGGCCGACCCGGGCGTCGAAATTATCGTTGGCATTGCAACCGACTCCGTATTCGGCCCCGTCGTGGTGGTCGGGCTGGGCGGCATCCATGTGGAAGTGCTGCGCGATGTCACTTACCGGATACCGCCCATCAACCGGCAGGAAGCGCAAGCCATGATCCGCGAACTGCGTGCCTACAAGATACTCGAAGGCGTCAGGGGCAAAGCACCGAGCGACATAGCCGCTTTGCTGGACACCATTGTCCGGGCATCTTGGCTCGCGCATGACATGCGGGATATCGTCGAGGAAGTGGATATCAATCCCCTGCTCCTGTCGGAGAAGGGCGCCTGTGCGGCCGATGCACTCATCCTCCGCAAGGGCAGCTGAGCCTTGCGTCAGCGTTCGGCCACCGACATCAAAGGCCCACCCGTGGGCCTGGACTCATTGACGTTCAGGAACATGCCTATCATTGAGTAGTAGCCGTAGGCGGCGATCAGGTCCAGCACGCCATCGACTCCGAACATCCGCACGGCGGCAGCGTAGGTTTCGTCGCCGACTTCCTTCCTGTTACGAAGGTCGGTGCAGCAGAAGCGCAAAGGCGCATTGGCCTGACAAAAAACCGCAGCCTGGAGGATGGATGACTGCGAAGTCTTCAGAGGGAACGAAATGCCTCGACCGCACGGTCGAGTTGCTGCGCGCCTTGAGCGGCCATCGCACCATCGGATGGCGGGTGACGGATCTGGCGGTCCATTGCGACATGAACGTTTGCATCCAGCGGGCCCACGCTTCCCCGGATCGATCCAGGCTTGGCGACGATAGGCGCTTCCTACAAACCCAAGCCCTGTTCTCTCCGATCGCTACTCGGGCACGTAATTGATCGACTTGGCGACGGTGACCCATTTATCGACCTCCTCGGCGACCCATACCGCTGTATCTGCGGGCGTCCTCCACCAGGGCTCGATTCCGAGATTTTCAAAGGCCTTCTCGACTTCGGAGGTCTCGACCGCTTTCTTGATTTCTGCATTAAGGCGCGAAGCAATCGTCGGAGACATTTTTGCAGGACCGACAAGGCCGTAGGAGGAGTCCACCGCAAACTTTTCCATCAGCTTCGTGGATTCGGCCACAGTCGGAAGATCCGGCGCAAGCCTGCTTCGCTTCGCCCCTCCAATTGCCAGCATCTTCAGCTTTCCTGATTTGGCGAATGGCGCAACCCCGGACATGCCGCCAAACATCGCATCCAGGCGGCCCGCAATGACTTCCTGAAGTGCGGGCCCGACGCCTTTGAAAGGAACGTGCAATCCCTGCACGCTTGATTTGATCAGGAAATATTCCATCGACAGGTGAACGGCACCGCCATAGCCGGATGAACCGAAATTCAGCGATTTTCCACTCGATTTCGCATATTTGATGAGTTCTTCGACGCTGTTGATTTTCAAGGCCGGATTCACGACCAGGACAAGCCCGCTGGTGGCGAAGTTGCCGACACCGGAGAAATCCCGGATGAGATCGAAGGGCAGGCTTTTGGTCGTGGCCGGGAGGGCCAGTTGCGCGGAGGTCACCAGCAAAAGCGTATAGCCGTCCGGAGGGGACTTCGCCACATAGTCAGTGCCGAGAACGGCTGTAGCGCCGGACTTGAATTCGATGACGACCGGCTTACCGAGGTACTCCGACAGCTTGGTATTCAGCGGCCGGACTGCAAGGTCCGCCGGCCCGCCGGGCGCAAATGCAACGACAACCCGAATTGGCTTATTTGGATATGACTGGGCATGGGCCGCCGTTGCAAACAGCAGCAAAGCGGCATATCTCAATGCCGTCCAAAGATATTTGCTGTCCCTCATTTCGACTTCTCCTCTTTAACCTGAGACAGCTTGCGAAGCTTTCAATGTCAGGCTGACGTACTTCTTATCAACAGAATACAGCTCTTGATTGAAAAAGGCGATGCTTCACATCGCGCCGACTTTACGGGCTGGTGTACCAGCACAGGAAGATAGCGTAGCCGGGGGTACGGCGAAGCATTAAACCGCGCACCGATCCTTACCGTGCGTTGGAGAGCCCCACCGCGCCCAGTCATCCACGACCAGAGGAATGATTGCTATCTCTTTCAAAAACATACAGACAGCCTATGAGGAAGAACAAGATATTTATTATCATCACTCCTCGGGCTGTATGTTGTTGTCCTGAGCCAGCTTGCGCCAGCGCGCCGTCTCGGTGGCGATGAGCTTGGCGAAAGGCTCCGACGGACCGCCCACCATGACATTGCCCAGCGTATCGGCAAGGGCGACGATGTCCGGCGCATGCGCAACCTTGTCGAATATGTCATTCAGCCTGGCGAGCGTCGCCGCGGGCACCGCCCGTGGCGCGAGGAATCCCGTCCAGTTCAGCCACTCCAACCCGGGTGCGCCCTGTTCGGCGATGGTCGGCAAATCAGGGAACAACTTGGAGCGGCTCCCCGTCAGCACGCCGATCGGCCGTACCTTGCCGGACTTGATAAAAGGCATGCCGGCAATCAGAGCGGGGGTGTACGCATCCACGCGCCCGGCCACCACGTCCACCATGGCCGGGCCACCGCCTTTGTACGGAACCAGAGTGACCTTGGTGTTGGTGACGTTCGACAGCCACGCGACCACCATATGGGTGGTGCTGCCCGATCCAAGCATGGCGAAGTTGATTTTTCCGGGGTTCGCACGGGCATAGGCGATATATTCGGCGAAGTTCTTGGCCGGAAAGGAAGCGCGGACCACGAGCACGTTGGTCTTGATGCTCATCTGCGACACCGGCGCGAAGTCCTTCAGGGTGTCGAAGGGCAGGTCCTTGTACAGCGCGGGGAACACGGTGAAGCTGGCATTGGTGATGAGCAGCGTGTGCCCGTCGGGAACCGCCCTGGCCACATAGCCCACGCCGATGCGCGTTCCGGCCCCGGTCTTGTATTCCATGATGAATTGCTGACCCGTCAGCTCCGTGGCCTTTTTCGTGTACATGCGGCCTTCGATGTCGACTGGGCCGCCCGGTTCGTAGGGCGCGACGGCCGTCACTGGCCTGGAGGGGGAGAAGGATGGGGCTTGTGCGAGTGCTGTTGCAGGCAGGCACGACACAAGCGCGAATATGGATGCAATCGCTAGTATTTTTTTCACGGTCTCTTCCCTTTTTTCACTGACCCTATTTTTCCTCTAGCCCTTCCACACCTCGGCATTGATCATGTTGATGGGCTTGCCGGCCGCATAGGCCTGGATCTGCTCGAAGATCTCGCCGAAGAGGATGTCGTAGGAGTCGTACTCGACATAGCCCAGGTGCGGCGTGGCGACGATGTTGGGCAGGTTGATGAGCTCGTTCTTCGTGTCCTTCATGGGCTCTTCGTCGAACACGTCTATGCCGGCCATGCCCGGACGCCCCTTCTTCAGGGCTTCCAGCAGCGCGCCCGGAGCGATCAGGCCGGCGCGGCTGGTGTTGATCATGACCGCGGTGGGCTTCATGCGCGCCAGGTCGGCGGCGCCGACGATGCCGCGCGTGCCCTCGCGCAGACGCATCTGCAGGCTGATGGCGTCGCACTCCTCAAAGAAGGCTTCCTTGCTTTTTGCCACTTCGTAGCCGTCGGCCAGGGCCTGCTTGCTGGAGGTCTCGCGCGACAGCACCAGCACGCGCATGCCGAAGGCCTTGCCATAACCGGCGACCACCGCGCCGATCTTGCCGTAGCCGTAGATACCAAGGGTCTTGCCCTTCAGGCCGTAGCCCACCTCGGTCTGCCAGTTGCCGGCGCGAAGCTGCGCCATCTGCTGCGGGATGCGGCGCACACAGGCCAGCAGCAGCCCCCAGGCCAGCTCGGCGGTGGAGGTGCTGGGCACGCCGGCATGGGAGCTGGCGCACAGCAGGATGCCCTTCTTCGTCAGCGCCGGCACGTCGATGTGCGGGAAATCGCCGCGCGCGCTGATGACCTTTAGCTTGTCGAGCTTCTCGATCAGCGGCGCCTGGATGGGCGTGCGCTCGCGTATGGTCACCAGCACCTCGGTGTCCTTGAGGCGCCCAGCCAGGGTGGCGGTGTCCTTGGTGTGGTCGTTCCAGATCTTCACGCTGTGGCCGGCCAGCCTGGCAAAGGCCGGCAGGGTGCGCACGGTATCGGTGTAATCGTCGAGGATGCTGATGTTCATGGGGGCTCTCCTTATAGCCGCCGATGTTATCATTCGAGCCCCGCTGGAATGCGGAGCTGTGCCAGCTGTACGAACAAACACGAACGAATAATCACGAGGAGGATTCATGGCGACGAAGAACATTACCTTGCAGATCCTGGAGGCGCTGAAGGAAGCGGGCGTGGACAAGATCTTCGGCATCGCCGGCGGCGGACCGACCGCGGACATGATCAGCCTGGCCCCCAAGGCCGGCATCGACTTCGTCCTGACCCAGCATGAGACCACCGCCGTGATCACCGCCGGCATCTACGGCCAGATGAAGGGCACCGTGGGCGTGGCGGTCAGCGCCATCGGACCGGGCGTGGCCAACTTCGCCAATGGCACCGCGCAAGCCTACTGCGACCGCCTGCCGGTGCTGATGTTCGCCGACCGTTACTCGGGCGGCGTACACGAGGTGGCGCTGCGCCAGCAGTTCGACCATCTCACCTTCATGCGCCCCATCACCAAGGCACAGATCGTGCTGCACCAGGACACCTTCATCACGGGACTTCGCCGCGCCGTGCGCACCGCATTGAGCGAGCGCCAGGGCCCGGTGTTCATCGACTTCCCCGGCAATGTCGCCACCACCTCGGCGAACCAGCAGGTGTACAAACTGAAGAAGCGCGGCGGCAACAATGATTCCGGCGCCATCATCAACGAGGCCGACCTGAAGCTCGCCGCCAAGCGCCTGTCCAGGAGCAAGAACCCGCTCATCCTGGCCGGCATAGGCGCGATGAACCTCAAGCCCGGCGTGCTGGCGAAACTCGCCGCCGCCTACAAGGCGCCGGTGCTCACCTCGCCCAAGGCCAAGGGCGCCATCGCCACCAGCGACCCCTGGTGCGCGGGCGTATTCATGGGCGGCAAGCTCGAGCAGGTGCTGATCGAGCGCGCCGACACCATCTTCTTCGTCGGCTACGATCCGGTGGAGCTGCTGCCCCGCCCCTGGTCCATGCCCACCTTCGTGGTATCGCTGGACAGCGTGGTCAACAACGAGCAGACCTTCCGCTCCGACATCGAGCTCTCCGGCGACATCGCCGAAGCCACCGTGCGCCTGACCAGGGCCGCCTCCAAACCAGCCTCCACCTGGAAGACCAAGGAAGTGGGCGACTTCAAGAAGATGGTCATCAAGGCCATCGACGTGAAGGTGAAGGGCATGACGCCCAACGCCGTGATCCTGGCCACGCGCGCAGTGACGCCCAAGGACGCCATCATGGTGACGGATGTGGGCGCAAACAAGCTGCTGGTGGTGGAACTGTGGGACACGCACAAGGCCAACGACTTCCTCATGTCCAACGGCCTGGCCACGATGGGCTTTTGCATCCCCGCGGCAATCGCCGCCAAGATGGCTCATCCTGATCGCCCGGTGGTGTGCCTGTGCGGCGATGCCGGCTTCATGATGCGCCTGCCCGACCTGCTCACGGTGAAGCGCCTGAACCAGAAGATCGTGTTCGTGATCTTCGCCGACGACGAGCACAGCCTGATTTCGTCCAAGCAGATCATCAAGGGCCTGCCCAAGTACGGCATGGACTTCCCCCGCCCCAACTACCAGGCCATGGCCAAGACCTTCGGCATGAACGGCGTGACGGTCAACAACCCGGCCGAACTCAAGAAAGCCATCACCGCCGGACTGAAGCACGACACCAGCACCATCATCGAGGCACGCATCGATCCGAGCGGGTATGCGAAGCAGTTCGATGTGATACGCGAGCTGTAGGAGCCCACCATGCTGATCAATGGCGAATGGATAGAGAAGTCCTCGCAGAAGCTGGAGTCCATCAATCCGGCAACGGGCGGAGTCAATCACGAAGTGGCAGCCGCCGACAAGTCGCACGTCGATGCGGCGGTTGCCGCGGCCAAGGCGGCGGCAGCCAAACCCGCCTGGCGCAACATGCTGCCGCATGTGCGCGCCGGCATCCTGCACAAGATCGCCGACGGCATGACCGCCAACTCCGAGAAGTTCGCCAGGCTGCAGATGATGGAGAACGGCAAGGTCTGGTCCGAGTGCGTGGCGCAGGTGGCCAGCGCCGCATCGTTCTTTCGCTACTTCGCCGGGGTATGCGAAACCCTGGGCTCGGAAGTCACGCCCGCGCGCGGCAACTACCTGTCCATGTCGGTGTACGAGCCCTATGGCGTCATTACCGCCATCACCCCCTGGAATTCGCCCATGACCATGGAGGCACAGAAGGTGGCGCCGGCCCTGGCCGCGGGTAACGCCGTGATCCTCAAGCCTTCGGAAGTGACGCCCTCGCCGGCGCTGGAACTGGGCAGGATCGCGCTGGCGGCAGGCCTGCCGCCCGGTCTGCTCAACGTGCTGCCGGGCACGGGCGCGGTGGCCGGCTCGGCGCTGGTGGAGCACCCCGATGTGCGCATGGTGTCCTTCACCGGCGGCACCGAAAGCGGCCGGCGTATCGCCATGGCGGCGGCACAGAAGCTCATGCCGGTGGCGCTGGAACTGGGCGGCAAGTCGCCGCATATCCTGTTCGCCGATTGCGACATCAAGGCCGCGGTGGCCTCTGTTTCGGGCGGCATCTTCGAAGGCACGGGCCAGTCCTGCGTGGCCGGATCGCGCCTGTTCGTGCAGCGTTCCATCTACGACAAGGTGGTGGAGGAGCTGACCAAGGTAGCGAAATCGCTCAAGGTCGACCTGCCCGACGCGCCGGGCGCGCAGATGGGGCCGGTGGCTTCCTTTCCGCATCGGGACAAGATCGAGAAGATGGTCAACGACGCCAAGCTCGCGGGCGCCAAGATCCTCACCGGCGGCACGCGGCCCGAGGACAGCCGCCTCGCCAAGGGCTCCTTCTACCTGCCCACGATCATCAGCGGCGTGGACAATCGCGCCGTCATCGCCCGCCAGGAGATCTTCGGACCGGTGCTGGTGATCCTGCCCTTCGAGGACGAGGAAGACCTCATCAATCAGGCCAACGATTCCGCCTACGGCCTCGCATCAGGCATCTGGACCGCCGACTACCGCCGCGCCTGGCGCGTCGCCCGCCGCCTGGAAGCCGGCACGGTGTGGATCAACACCTACAAGCAGTTGTCCATCGCCACACCCTTCGGCGGCTTCAAGGAATCGGGCATAGGCCGCGAGAAGGGCATCAACGGCGTGCGCCTGTATCAGCAGTCCAAGGGGATTTATTTCGGGCTGGATGGCTGATCTGCATACGAGTTGGTGAAAGTAACAAGGCCGGGAACTCCCGGCCTTTTTTATTTTTTATTGATGCCGAGCCATCGACGCTTCACGAGCCCAGCAACACGCCCCCATTCACATGCATGGTCTGCCCGGTGATGAAAGCCCCTTTTGACGTGCACAGGTAGTGCACCATCGCGGCGATCTCGTGTGGCTCACCGCGGCGCCCGACCAGCACTTTGCTGGAGACCGGGGCCTTGGGTGCGCGATGTGCCGGGCGGGTGGTGTTGATGGGTCCGGGTGCAACACAGTTCACACGGATGCCGTATTGCGCCAGCTCCTTGGCCAGCGCGCGCATCATGCCCACCATGCCGTGTTTGGCAACCGAACCGTTGACCCGGCCCGCGGCGCCGCCCAGAGCACCGGCGCCGCCCAGCATGACGATGCTGCCGCCGCCCGACTTGATGATGTGGGGCAGGCAGTTCTTGACGCAGTGAAACGACCCGTCCAGCGAAATGGACAGCGGAAAGCGCCACTGCTCGAAGGTCATTTCCGCAAACGGGGTTTCCTTGCGGAAGGAGGCGTTGAGCACCAGCATGTCCAGGCGACCGAACTTGCTGATTACGCCCTCCACCATGGCCTGCACCGCGGCCGCGTCGGTGATGTCGGCCATGAACAGCTCCGCCTGGCCTCCGGCATCGCGTATCTCCTTCACCACGCTCTCGCCTTCGGCCCTGGAGCTCAGCGCGTTCACTGCCACCGCCGCGCCATCGGCGGCGAAGGCCAGTGCGGTGGCGCGGCCTATGTTTTTTGCCGCGCCCGTGATGAGCACGACCTTGCCTGACAATTCTTTATTGCTCATGCACCTGACTCCTCGATCCTGAAAATTGCCTGATCATTCCCGCCTCCGCCAACCCGCGGAGCAGTGCAGGAATGCCCTATTCCCGCTTCAGCCCCGCCGACTTGGCCACCTGTATCCAGCGCTCGACCTGCGACCTTATCCATGCAGAGTATTCAGCGGGCGTGCTGTGTATCGGCTCGATGCCAAGGCCGGCAAAGGTCTTTCTGGTTTCCGGCGTCGACAGCACCTTGACCAGGCCGCCATGGATGCGGTTGATGGTGTCCTCGGGCGTGCGGGCGGGCGCGATGAAGCCCATGCGCGAGCCCGCGTCGAAGCCAGTCACTCCTTGCTCGTGCACTGAAGGCAGATCGGGCAAGGACCGCGACCGCTCCATGGAACTCACCGCTATTGCCACCAGCTTTCCGGTCTTCAGATGCGGCGCCACCACCGGCAGGCCGGTGAACATCATGTCCACTCGGCCAGCCACCACATCGACGATGGCCGGTCCCGCCCCCTTGTAGGGAACATGCAGTATGTCCGTGCCTGTCAGCACCTTGAACAGCTCGGCATTCATATGCGGCGGCCCGCCCGCGCCCGTGGAAGCGAAGGTCAGCTTGCCGGGGCTCTTCTTTGCCAGGGCGATGAGCTCCTTGACGTTGGCCGCACCCAACGAAGCATTGGCGACGAATACCGTGGGCCCCGAGAGGGCCGGCGTAATGGGGGCGAAGTCCTGCAGCGTGTAGGGCAGATTGGCCGCGGTCGCCTGCTGATACCAGAAGCCGCCGGTGTTGAACAGCATGGTGTAGCCATCCGGGGCGGACTTGGCAACATGATCGGTACCGATGATGCCCGAGGCTCCGTCGCGGAAATCCAGGATCACCGGCTGCGTCCAGTTCTCGCTCAGCTTCTGCGCGATCCAGCGCGCTGCGGGATCGGAAACACCACCGGCAGACGTGGGAATCACGATACGAACCAGCTTGGAGGGATAGCCCTGAGCCCATGCGCCCGGAACAAGGACCGTCGCCAGAATTGAAGCAAGCACTGCGCGAAGCAAATACGCCATGAGATGGCCTCCTTGGACATGTCCTGCCTGGATGCCTGGATCGCAATTGACAATTGGATGCGCCGGCAATGTTGTTATATGCAGATCCTGGCATTTATGGCCTGCACACGCCTGATAGTAGTACGGTTTCACCGTTGAGGGCGATTGACGAATAACGGTTGCGAGATAATATGGGCGCCAGCCAACCAGACCACGCAACCAGACCAAGAAAGGGAGTAATCAAATGCACTACGAAGGAATGATTGCTGAAACACTGTCCATCGCCGGAGACAAAGGCGAGCCGATCTCGGCCTACGTCGCCCGCCCATTGGGGCCCGGCCCGTTTCCCGGGATTGTGCTGATCCATCATGCTCCCGGCTGGGACGAATGGTATCGGGAAACCACGCGAAAATTCGCCCACCATGGGTACGCTGCGATCAGCCACAACCTGTATCACCGCGCCGGCGAAGGCAGCTCCGATGACGTGGCCGCCAAGGTCAGGGCCTCCGGCGGCGTGCCCGATGCGCAGGTGGTCGGCGACACCGAGGGAGCCGTGGCCTGGCTGCGGGCCCAGCCTTATCACAACGGCAAAGTGGGCGCGATCGGCACCTGCTCCGGCGGCCGGCACACCTTCCTCTTCGCCTGCAAGACCAAAAGCATCGATGCCGCGGCGGACCTGTGGGGCGGGCGCGTGGTCATGTCCAAGGAAGAGCTGACCGAGAAGCAGCCGGTGGCGGCGATCGAATTCACCAAGGACCTGTCCTGCCCGCTGCTGGGCCTGTTCGGCAACGACGACAAGAACCCGCCGCCCGCGCAGGTGGACTTGCACGAGGCCGAACTGAAGAAGCACGGCAAGCATTACGAATTCCACAGGTACGACGGCGCGGGCCACGGCTTTTTCTACTACGACCGGCCGATGTACCGCCAGGAGCAGGCCGTCGACGGCTGGAAAAAGGTGTTCGCGTTCTTCGCGACCCACCTCAAGAAATAGCGCATGTGCACTTCGATAGTCGAGATCGCGCAAATCGAAGGCTCGGGCAAGGCGGAGCGAGGCTGGATTGCGCTGACCACCTCGGTGGTCTCCTACGATCATCCGCACCACGCGGAATACGAGGAGGCCATCAGCATCGATTTCATGAACGTCGATCTCGATCCCGGAGCACGAGTGGCCGTGGAAATATCGCTTGAGTCTGCCAAGGCATTCTCGGAAGCCTTGCGCAGAGCAATAAAGGCCGCTGAAGCACTGAACAAGGCGGCTTAGGGAAGCGGGAAAGCCGGACGTGGTGCGAATAAAAAGGCCGGAAAAATCCGGCCTTTTTTCATTCGGGCAGCGCCGTCTGGATCAGTGCCCGCCCACAGGCTCGCCATCGAGCTTGATGATGCCCTCGGCCTCCAGGCGCTTGATATCCTTCTTCGTGTAGCCCATCTCCAGCAGCACCTCGGTGGTGTCCACACCGATGCGCTGCTTGCCCAGCCAGCGGATCTTGCCGGGATTGCGCGTGAATTTTGGCACCACATTCTGCAGCCTGACCTTGCCCAGGTCCGGATCATCGATCTCGCGCAGGGTGCCGCGATGCTTGACCTGCGGATCCTCGAAGATGGCGGCGACGTCATTGATCGGGCCGGCAACGACATCGGCCTTGTGGAAATGATCCAGAACGAAGGCCTGGTCGTGCTGGCGTATCCAGTCGGCGATGCCGCCGTCGAGCTCGTCGATGCGCCTGAAGCGCTGCGGGTTGGTGCCCAGGGTGGGGTCCTCGGCCCAGTCGGGCCGCCCGATGGCGCGGAACAGCCGCGGCGCGATGGAATTGGCCGCCGATGACACCGCCACCCACTTGTCATCCTTCGTCCGGTAGGCATTGCGCGGCACCGTCCAGGTGGAGCGATTGCCGCGGCGCGTGGTGATATGGCCGAGCTGGTCGTAGTCGATGATCATGGAGCCGAGGATGGACATCAGCGGCTCGTACAGGCTGATGTCGATCTCGTCGCCCACACCGGTTTTCTCCCGGTTGAGCAGCGCGGCCAACACGGCAAAGGCTCCGGAGATCGAGGCCACGCCGTCGGCGATGGGCACCGAGGGCAGCGTGGGCGGGCCGTCCTTCTCGCCGGTGATGAAGGCAAAACCGGAGAAGGCCTCGGCCAGCGTGCCCATGCCGGGACGCCGGCTGTAGGGGCCGGTCTGGCCGTAGCCGCTGATATGCAGCATCACCAGGCCCTTGTTGATTTTCGACAGCGTCTCGTAGTCCAGGCCCCATTGCTTCATGCGGCCGGGACGGAAGTTCTCGACGAACACATCGGCTGTACCGATGATCTTGCGGACGATGTCGGCGCCCTCGGGCTTGCTGACATTGATGGAGGTCATGCGCTTGTTGCGCGCCGTCACCGCCCACCACACGCCCTTGCCTTCCTTGAACTTGCCGGTAAGGCGCACGTCGTCGCCGTCCGGATGCTCGACCTTGATGACATCGGCGCCCAGATCGGAGAGCAGCGTGCACACCAGCGGCCCCGCGAAGATCATGCCAAGCTCAACCACGCGCAGGCCCACCAGCGGCCCTTGCGGCTTGGGCCCCTGCTTGCCATAGCTGCGTGGATGCGCTGCGGGCTTCTTTGCCTTTGCCGCGGTCTTTGCCGCCGTTTTTGAAATGGGCGCTGCCTTTCCGCCAGACTTCTTCAAGGGAGCAGCCCTTTTCGCCGGTGCCGCTTTCCTTTTCGGAGCTGCAGCTTTTTTCGCCGGCGCCTTCTTTACAGCCTTCTTCTTTGCCATATTGTTCTTTTCTATGCCCCGGCTCATCTGAGCAGGTTGCGCGCGATCAGCATGCGCTGGATTTCATCCGTGCCACCGCCGATACGGGTGTGGCGCAGGAGGCGGTAGAACAGCGTGTAAGGCAGGTCCAGGGATTCGCCCATGGCGCCGTGGATCTGGATGCAATCATCCATGCACTCCTCGCCCCAGTCGGCCGAAGTCAGCTTCACCAGCGAGGCCTGGGTACGCACATCCTCACCGTTGTCGGCCTTGGCGCAGTTTTCGTAGATCGTGGCGCGCAGGGCGTTGATCTTCACGTACATGTCCACCAGCTTCCACTGGATGGCCTGGCGCTCGGAAATGGGCTTGCCGAAGGTGACGCGGTTCTTGGACCACTCGATGCAGTCATGCAGGCCGCGGATCATCTTGCCCAGGGCCAGGGGCCCGCGCAGCAGGCGATCGTGGATGGTGAGCCACTGCTGGCCGAGGCTGAAACCGCCTCCCACTTCGCCCAGCACGTTGGCCGCGGGCACGCGCACATTGTCGAAGTTGACGACGTACTGAGCCGAACCGTGCCAGGTCTTGATGCCCTTGGGATCGATGGACAGACCCTTGGCGTCGCGGTCCACCAGGAACATGGTAATGCCGCCGCGCTGGCGCTTGGCCGGGTCGGTCACCGCCTGCAGCATGATGAAGTCCGACTGATGCGCCATGGAGATCCACATCTTGGTGCCGTTGATGATCCAGTCGTCACCGTCACGCACGGCCTTGGTGGACATCATGCCGCCGGGGTCGGAGCCGGCGCCCGGTTCGGTCTGGCCGAAGCTGGTGTTCTTCTGGCCCTCGATCACCGGCTTCAGGTATTTATCAATCTGGTCGCCCTTGCAGGCGTAGAGGATATTGGCGACGTGGGCCACGGGCAGCGGCACGGCGCAGTAATTGAGTTCTTCGAGGATGACTGAACGCGCCAGTAGCGAAATGCCCATGCCGCCGTACTGCTCGGGCACCATGACGTACCACAGGCCGGTGTCGCGCGACACTTTTTCCAGGTGTGCGGCGGTTTCCTTGCCGAACACGTTCTTGATCTTGATGGACTCCTTCATTCCCAGCGCATGGCCGGTATGCGGCAGGTACTCGCGCTCCAGCGGCATCAGTTCCTCGCGGCAGACCTTGCGCGCGAGCATACGGAACTCCTCGACTTCCGGCGGCAGTTGATAGTGTGTATTGGGGTGTAGTTCTTCCACGATGCACTCCTTGAGAGAATGATTGCCGGATTTTGTTCAGTCCCCGGCAGCGGCGGCTTCGCTGCCGGGTGTGTGAGTCTATCTACAGCTTGGGCGGAACGAACGGATAAGGCACGGGCTTGCCGCCTCGGTAAGGCACGGCCACCGTCGCCTTGCCCGGAGTGGACTCCTTGCCTTCCTGGTTGACGATGCCGATGTCCAGGTCCACCAGGCCGTAGTCGGGCGCGCGGCGCACGCCGGTGACCTTGCCCCAGATGGTGAGCTTCTCGCCGACCAGGTTCATGGCGCGAAACTGGTAGTTGAGCTTCCACACCCAGCCGTTCACGCCCACCCAGTCCTTGAGCACCTGCGCCAGCCACTGCTGCTTGAACGAGCCGTTCAGCAGCACGCCGGGCAGCTTGTCGTGGTTCACGGCAAAGGGCGTGTCGTAATGGATCTTGTGCCAGTTCTCCATGGTGGCCGACCAGCGCATGATGTGCGGCGTGGTCATGGGGCCCTTGGTGAGGCTGGGGATGTCCATGCCGACGGTGACATCCTCGAAGTACAGCTGCTTGCCGATGTCTATGCTCATGGGTCGATGCTCATTTTTTCACCGGCTTGCGGATGCGGGTATGACGCTGGCGCGCCAGCAGCTCGCCGTCACCGGTGAGGTAATCGGTCTCGCTGACGATGAGGATGATGGGACCCTTGCTGGTCTCTTTCTCGGTGATGCTGGCGTAGCGGGCTTTCAGCTTCACGGTTTCGCCGTGCTTGGCGAGGCGGAAAAATTCAATCTCCGAGCCGCCGTTCATCACCGGCATGTGCGTGAGCGGCTCGATCTCGGGCAGGCCGCCGCGGGCCTTGAGCGCGCCGTCGTAATCCGGATCGCTGGCGTTGGCCTCGACCGGGTCTTCGGTGCCGTAGGCGCGGCGGAACATGTGGATGGGAAAAAAGGGCTGCGCCACCGGGCCGCCGTAACGCTTGTTGGCCTCGCAGGGCGCCCAGTAGATCGGGTCCTCGTCGCCGATGGCCTGGGCATGACGCCTGACCTGGCCGCGCTCGACCGGGTCGATCGCGATCTCTTCTTCCGATTCAACGCCGACGTATTTCAGGGCGGCTTCGGGCAGAACTGACATGTTTTTCCTTCCAGTTTCCGGTCTGATTCCTGTCCGGTTCCGGCACGTTCCGGCACCACTGCGGGCGGGAATGGACGGGGCTGCGGACGGTCCGTTCAGGGACTGTCACTGAGCGCCACCGAGCGCTAATGCCGAATGGATTTGCTTGTAATTCTGGACGTTACAGCGGGGCAATTATACGAAAATGCCCCTGTTCGGGTCAAGGTAAAACCGGACTGCACCAGAGTGAAAACACCGGGTGTCCTACGGTATACTGAGCCCTGCAACCCATGAAATCTGCAGCCACTTTCAGGAGTCGAGCCATGTCGGACATTCCCCGTTCCATACGCATCACCGAAGAGGGACCCAGAGAAGGCTTTCAGATCGAGCCCGGCCCGATCCCGACGCAGCGCAAGGTCGACTTCATCAATGCGCTGGGCCAGACCGGGCTGAAACGCATCCAGGCGGTGTCCTTCGTCAATCCCAAGCGTGTTCCAGGCTGGGCCGACGCCGACGAGGTGGTTGCGGGCATCAAGCCAATTGAAGGGGTGCAGTACGCCGGCTTGTGGCTGAACGAGCAGGGCCTGCAGCGCGCCCTCACCCACAAGGACAAACTCTACATCGACGGCAAGATCAACATGTACCCGTCGTCAGCCTTCCTCAAGCGCAACAACAACCAGACGCAGGAAAGCTACCGCGCCGAGGTGATCAAGTTCATCGCCACATGCAAGGCCAACGGCCTGCCGGTGGACCGCGGCTCCATCTCTTCGGCCTTCGGCTGCAACTTCGAGGGCGACATCTCCGCCGAAACCGTGGTGAAGCTGACCGGCGACCTGCTCGAGCTGGGCGCCAGCCAGGGCCTGAAGATCCGCGAAGTGTCGCTGGCCGACACCATGGCCTGGGGCACGCCCATGTCCATCAAGCGCGTGGTGGGCGCAGTGCGCGAGAAGTTTCCCGACCTGAAGCTGAAGCTGCACCTGCACGACACCCGCGGCATGGGCATCGCCAATGCCTTTGCCGGCCTGGAAATGGGTGTGGCCGCTTATGACGCTGCCGCCGCCGGATTGGGCGGCTGCCCCTTCGCCAAGCACAAGGGCGCGGCCGGCAACGTCTGCACCGAAGACCTGGTCTTCATGTGCAACGAGATGGGCGTCGAAACCGGCGTCGATCTGGACAAGCTCATCGAATGCGCGCAGATGGCCGAGGAAATCGTCGGCCATCCCCTGCCCGGCACCATCAAGATGGGCGGCACACTGCAGGCATTGCGTATCAAAGCGGCACAGAACCTGGCTGCGGCAGCCTGAGCCCACCCTCTCCATCGAGCCGGCAGCTTCGCGCTGCCGGTTTTTTTCGCCTGCCGAAACGCAAGGTGCACGCTGACCGCAATGAGGGATTTCGATTAAGCTGCCGGCCTGCGAACCACCGCTCCGGAGAAAACCATGAAAACCATCATCACCAGTACCGCCCTCCTGCTGACCGTCGCCGCATCAAGCACGGCCATTGCGCAGGACAGGAAACTCATCGCCCCCAACTTCCCGGTCAAGCCGATCAAGATGATGACTACGGTCACCGCCGGCGGCGGCCTGGACTTCATCACTCGCACGGTCGCAGCCAAACTGAGCGAGCGCCTGCCCGTGCCGGTGCTGGTGGAAAACGTCAGCGGCGCCAACGGCATCATCGCCGTGAACACCACCATCAACTCGGCCCCCGATGGCTACACCATGCTCAGCACCGGCGGCTCCATGGCCATCAACTCGGTGTTCAAGAAATTCGAGAAGGATGTGCGCACGGCGGTGGTGCCGGTGGCGCAGATGAGCTCCCAGCCCTACATGATCTACGTCGCCATCAACTCGCCGATCAGCACCATCAAGGATCTGCTCGCCGAGGCAAAGAAGAACCCCGGCAAGCTGACCTACGGCTCGACCGGCATCGGCTCGGTGATCCACCTGGGCATGGAGATCATTGAATTTTCCGGTGGCGTGGACATGACCCACGTGCCCTACAAGGGCAGCGCCGCACCCATGGTGGACCTGACCTCCGGGCGCCTGAGCCTGTACATGGCCTCCTTCGTGTCCGGCCAGTCCCTGGTCAAGGCCGGCAAGCTCAGGGCTGTCGCCGTGACCTCGGCACAGCGCGTCGCGGAGGCGCCGGACACGCCCACTGTCGCCGAATCGGGTATCCCCAACTTCGATGTGACCAACACCTACACGCTCTATGTCAACGGGGCCACGCCGCTGACCATCGTCAATGCCCTGAACCGGGAAGTCGCCCAGGCGCTGGCCGATCCCGAACTGCGCAAGGCCTTCGCCAAGGACAACTCCACCCCCGCGCCGCCGCGCACGGTGGACGAGCTGAAGAAAATTCTCGCCTCCGAGATCGACCGCTGGGACGGCGTGGTAAAAAGCGCCAATATCAAGCTGGATAATTAAGCAGCTCTCACTCCGCCGGAGCTGTAACTCGGGCGCCTTTTCCGTGTCGCAGCGGGGGTCTCACCCCCTTGCCGCCACAGAGGCCTAATCCGCCCTGATGTTGTTTTCCCTGACGATGGGCGTCCAGCGGGCGCGTTCCTCCAGCATGATCTTGCGCGCTTCATCCCCGCTGCCGGGCATGGCGACCATGGCCTGCTTGGCAAACTGCTGCACCAGTTCAGGCGCGCTCAATGCCACCTTCACCGCCTGCGCGATACGCGCCGGGATGGCAGACGGCAGCCCTGCGGGGCCCACCAGACCGGAGTAGTTGTCCGACAGCACCCTGGGGTAACCCGCCTCGGCCGTGGTCGGCACATCCGGGAACACCGGCAGGC
>CAXNIK010000022.1:0-20677 GCA_964202115.1 Burkholderiales bacterium | reverse complement strand
AGGGCGGCCATGCATTTGATGTCGAAATTGTGGATTACCACTGAATCTGAAGGAGACGCGTGATGGCAAATATTGTGAATGGAATGCGTGCAATTCACCCCGGCGAAGTGTTGCGGGAGGAATTTCTGGTCCCCATGGGGTTGTCAGCCAATGCGCTCGCCATCGCCCTGCAGGTACCCGCGCCCCGGATCAACGACGTGGTGCGCGAAAAACGCGGCATCTCCGCCGATACCGCCTTGCGACTGGCGCGCTATTTCGCCACCAGTGCCGAGTTCTGGATGGGCCTGCAGGCAGACTACGACCTGAAGACCAGCGCGCGCGCGCTCAAGATCACCCTGAACCGCATCCATCCCCGCAAGGACTTGCAGACCGCTTGAGCGTTGCCGACCGCCGCTGGACGCCGCCTAGTGCACCCGGTTCGGGCTGCGCCCCCGCCCGCACGATGCGCTCGCCCAGCGCCGGGTGCGTCTGTATCTGCGCCCATTCCTCCTCGGTGAGACGGCCGGGCTTGAGCAGCACCACATCGGGAACGCCGATCTTGCCCACGTCGTGAAAGCGCGCGGCAATGCGCAGGCAATCCAGGTCCGCCTCCGGCACGCCGCAGGCCTCGCCCAGTTCCACCGCCAGCCGCTCGGCGCGATCGCAGTGAAAGCGGTGTAGGAATCACGCAATTCCAGCGCCGTGGTGATGGCGTCGACCGATGCCAGCAGCGCCGGATACATCGCGGTAGATGGCGCGGAACCAACACGGCAACTCCACTACTTCGGCCACCGCGACGCTGTTACTCCGACAGGTCGTTCAGCTCGTAGCTGGTACTGCGCCCGCCCGCATCCGATTTGCGCAGCACGCCCTGCGCAAGCAGGTCATTGATGTCACGCAGAGCCGTGTCCGGCGAACACTTGGCAATCACCGCCCACTTGCTGCTGGTGAGCTTGCCTTCGAAGCCGTCGAGCAGCCGATTGAGCAGCTTCACCTGCCGCTCGTTCAACGGCGTGGTCGCCCAGCGCTGCCAGAAGCGCGCCTTGGTCAGCACTGCGTCGAGCGTGTGTTGTGCCTGATCGACGGCAAGATGGAGCGTGTCGAGGAACCAGGCGAACCACTCGGTGACATCCATCGACCGCTTCTGGGTCCGCTCCAGGATGTCGTAGTAGGCCTTGCGCTCCCGCTGGATCTGCGCCGACAAGCTGTAGAAGCGTTGCGGGCTGCCGTCGGCACGCGCCAGCAGCAGATCGCCGATGGCCCGGGAGATACGACCGTTACCATCGTCGAACGGGTGCAAGGTGACCAACCATAAATGACCCAGACCGGCTCTGAGCAGTGGCGGTTCGTTCGAAGCGCTATTTACCCAGTCGAAGAACCGGCTGGTTTCGGTCTCCAGCCGATCGGCGGGCGGCGCCTCGAAATGCACACGCTGGCGGCCAATTGTGCCAATAGGGCCAGACACCACCTGCATCGGGCCGCTGGCATCATCGCGCCAGCCACCGACCTTGATCCTGGAAAGGCCGGAGTAGCCGGTAGGAAACAGCGCGGCATGCCAGCCGAACAGGCGCTTTCGCGACACCGGTGCATGACAGTTGGCGGTGGCATCGAGCACCATCTCGACCACGCCTTCGACATGCCGATCCACCGGGGCCAGGGCGCCGATGTCCACGCCCAGACGACGGGCGATGGAGGAGCGCACCGATTCGACATTGAGCTGCTCACCCTCGATCTCGCTGGTCTTGACAACGTCCTCGGTGAGCACCGCGAGGTTCGCCTGATCGCGCAGCGCCATGCCCACATCAGCCAGCCGCCCCATCAGGAGTCCCTGGGCACGACTGACTTCAGCCATGGGACCCGCCAGTGCCGCCAGGTCGACGCGCCAGTTCGGCCAATCGCTGGCCTGCCAGATGTATTTATAATCACCGCTATTCATGCGGAGATTATGAGTCGCAATCTCCGCATTGGCAAGTTATTCGCTGCATGAGTTGCGGTGAATATGGGCGTGATTCGACGCAAGGAGAGACCTTCAGTGGCTCACTAACTCTCGCGGCAGACTATCCCGTCATGCTGCGCGGCGAAGTGCAGCAGGTTGGTGGCGCAGGCGGCGGGGAAACTCATCTGCACCTTGTGGAAGGCGGACGGGAAATTCACCATGCGGAAGTTGCGGATGCCGGTTTTCAACATCTGCTCCTGCTCGGGCGTGACGATGGGCCCGCCGGTGGGATAAAGCCCCAGCACCGGGGCTTCTATGCGCGGCAGGAAGGGCGCGGCGCTGAAGCCGTGCAGCAGTTTGCCCATGGCCTGCTGCGCCTCGGGGCGGTTCTTGGCGAACTCCTCCTCATACCAGTTCATCAGCCCTTCATCCGACGAAGGCGGGAAACGCACGATGCGATTGGTGGCGGCCACCCAGGCCTGCATGCCCAGCTTCTCCTGCGCCTCCTCCTGCGAGGCATAGCCCAGCGCGTATTTCTCCTTCACCGCCGAGCCGATGAACACCGGGCTGGACACCAGCGTGAGCGTGCGGATGCGCGCAGGGTGCGTGGCGGCCAACACCATGCCCAGGATGCCGCCCATGGACTCGCCGCCGAAATGCACTTTGTCGGCACCCAGATCATCGATGACGGCGACGAGATCGCCGATCAGGTTGTCCACGGTGAAGCCTTTTTCCAGGTCGAACTCACCCGATGACTGCCCCAGACCGCGAATGTCGGTGCGCACCACCTTGTAGAAGCGCGCGAGGTAAGGCACCCAGCTGTACCAGAAGCGGCCGTTGCGGCCAAAGCCGTGCTGAAGGATGAGATAAGGCGCGTTGCGCCACGGGTCGGTGAAGTCATCCAGCGCGTAGTGGATATCGGGGTGGTTGGAGCGTTTGACGATGGGCATGGGGAGGCCGTGCTTGGTTTTGGCGAGTGGCTGAATTGTAAGCTGCGCTTCCTCGCGCGGCACCGAAATCGGCTATGCTGATTCTGGTAATGGTGGTGCCGGTGTCTGCCTCGCGGAGGCGAAGCAGACTGTGAGTTTTGGTTGCATATGGAGGAGAGAGAAAATGTTACGCACCATAGCAGTCACGTTGCTTGCCGTACTTGGCGTTTCAACCGCATTCGCCCAGGGCACCTACCCGAACAAGCCCATACGCTGGGTCGCGCCTTATGCCGCGGGCGGGGGGACCGACGTCATTGCCCGTCCCATCGCCGTGAAAATGAGCGAAGTGCTGGGTCAGCCCATCCTGTATGAAAACCGCGCCGGTGGCGGCGGCCTGATGGCAGGCGAGTTCGTCGCCAGGTCCACACCCGACGGCTACACGCTGCTGGTGGGATCTGGCAACACCCACACCTTCCCGACGCTGCTGTTTGACAAGGTGCCCTACGACCCGGTGAAGGACTATCAGCCCATCAGCAATTTCGTGGACGTGCCCAATGTGCTGGTGGGCATACCCACTTTCCCGCCCAAAACCATCGCCGAGCTGGTGGCCTACGGCAAGGCCAATCCGGGCAAGATCAACTGGGCCTCCTCGGGCAATGGCGCGGGCGGCCATCTGGCGCTGGTGCTGTTCGCGCAGCAGGCCGGCATCAAGGTGACGCATGTGCCCTACAAGGGCGCGGGCCCGGCGGTGACCGCCATGCTGGGCGGGGAATCGGACCTGCTCTTTGCCAACACCGGCGTGTTCATGGTGCACATCAAGGCCGGCAAGCTGCGCCCCCTGGGCGTGACGGCAATGACGCGGCTGCCGCTGTTCCCGGATGTGCCCACGCTGCATGAATCGGGCTTCCCCAATTTCACCTCGGCCACCTACTACGGTCTGCTCGCGCCCGCGGCCACGCCCAAGCCCATCATCACCCGGATACACACGGAGCTGGTGAAGATCATCCGCTCGCCGGCGGAAGTGCAGCGCCTGGCCAGCGTGGGCGCCATTCCGGTGGCCGACACCCCGGAAGAGTTCGCCGCCATGCTGCGTGAAGACGTGGCCAAGTGGTCCAAGATCATCAAGGAACACAACATCAAGCCGGATTGAGGGTTTAGACCAGCGCCGGCATCACCTCTTTGGAGAACAGCTCCATCGAGCCCAGCACGCGCTGCTGCGACAGGTCGCCCAGCCAGAAGCTGCAGTTGAAGTGCGAGATGGGCACGACCTCGTGCACGCGCCTGATCTGGCGTACGCATTCGTCCGGCGTGCCGATGATGAGGTAACGGTCGAGCAGTTCGTCCACCGTGGGCTCGCTCTGCCCCGGCACGGGGATGGCGCGGCCGTTCTCCACGCGCTCGTAGTTGTTGCGCAGGCTCAGGGTGACGCGCATGTTCCAGCGCGCCTGCTCGACGGCCTCGCGCGCATCGGCCGCATCCTTGGTGACGTAGATGGCGCGCTGCACGCCCACCAGCGGCTGGCGCTCGGGCTTGACCTCGTCCACCACGCGATTGAACACCTTGCCGAACTCGGCCAGCCGCTCCAGCGGCACGCCGAAGCCGCCGGTGAGCACGTTGTGGCCGCGGCGCACCGCCGCCTCGATGGAGTACGGGCTTTGCGCGGTGATCCAGATCGGCGGATGCGGCTTTTGCAGCACCTGCGGATACACCGAGGTCTCGGGCAGCTTGTAATGCCTGCCGTCGTGGGAGAAAGGCTTGCCGGCAAAGCACTTGGCGAGGATATCCATGGAATCCTCCCAGCGCTTGCCGTCGCTGTCCAGCGCCTGGCCGAAGCGCTCGAACTCGTAGCGCTGGTAGCCGCGACCGAAACCCACGTCCAGGCGACCGCCGGAGAGCAGGTCCAGCGTGGCGATCTCCTCGGCGATGATGAGCGGATGGTGCAGCGGCACCACCATCACCGCCGTGCCCACGCGCAGGCGCGTGGTCTTCGCCGCGATCCAGGTGGCCAGTTGCATCGGCCGCGACAGATAGCCGTAGGTGGAGAAATGGTGCTCGCCCAGCCAGATGCTGCGATAGCCCAGCGACTCCGCCGCCTGCGCCTGCTCCAGGCCGCGCGCAAACACCTCCTGCGAGGATGCCGCGCTCGGTGATTGCATCAGCAGAAATGTTCCAATGTTCATGCTCTGTCTTCTCCTCTCTGAGAAAGCCCTTATTCGGGCTCGGATTCCAGCGGAATGATGCGGTAAAGGTGAAAGCCCTCCAGCACCGTTTCCTTTTTCTGGTTGGTGATCCATACCTTGATGCGGCAGAAGGTGCGGTGGCCCTCCTTCCAGAGCTTCTCGATCTGGAATTCAGGCTTGAGCGTGTCGCCCTCCACCGTGGGCTTCAAGAACTTGCAGCCCTGCTCGATGAAAATCCAGCCCGGCGGACGGTCCTTGAGATGGGAGGCCCCCAGCGCCGTGAGCCCGAGCACGAACAGGCCGTGCGCCGAGGGCTTGCCCAGCTTGGTGTGCCTGGAGTGTTCGGCGTCCATGTGGCTTTTCCCCACATCGCCACTGATCGCGGAGAAAAACAGGAAATGCGCATCGGTGATGGTGCGCGATGAGCCTGAGAACCGCATGCCTTCGGTGATGGTGTTGGTTGCGGTCTTGAGCGTGATGCGTTCTTCCATTTTCTTCCTCACTTTTCACTTTGACTTGATCAGGATCCGGCCTTGAGGCCCTTCTTCTCCATGGACTCCACGATGCGACGGTATCGCTCCGAATCCGATTTCAGCAGCACCGCGAACTGCTCGGGCGTGTTGAGGAAGACATCCATGCCTTCGCTTTCCAGCACTTCCTCGAACTTGGGCACGGTCACCACCTTGCGCAGATCCGCGGCCACCTTGTCGACGATGGGCCGGGGGATGCCCCTGGGCCCGATGATGCTGTACCAGTTGCCGGCGGAAAAATCGGGCAGCCCGGCCTCGGCAAAGGTGGGCAAGTCGGGCAGCACCTTGGACCTCTCCTTGCCGGAGATGGCGATGGCGCGCAGCTTGCCCGCCTTCACATGCGAGGCCAGGCTTTTCAGGTTGCTCATGGCGAAGTGGACGCGGCCGCCCAGCAGGTCAGTCAACATCAGCGAAGTGCCCTTGTAGGGCACCAGTTGCGTGTTCACCTCGGCCACCAGGTTGAGCAGATGGACCGCAAGCGCCGTCGGCCCTCCCTCCCCCACGCTGCCGGCGTTGATCTCGCCCGGTTTCGCCCTGGCCAGCGCGATGAACTCCTTCAGCGTGGCCGCCTTCACCGAAGGGTGAATGACCATGCCGTAGTTGTTGATGGTGAGTGTGGAGATGGGCGTGATGTCGGCGATGGGATCGAAGGGCAGATCCTTGGTAACCCACTGGTTCAGCACATGCGTCGCGGTGGTAAACAGCAGCGTGTGACCGTCGGGCGGGGACTTCAGCGCCGCCACTGTGCCGACCACGGTGTTGCCGCCGGGGCGATTGTCCACGAGCACGTTCTGCCCCCAATTTTTGGTGAGTTCCTGGCCGATGAGCTGCGCCACATAGGAAGTGCCTCCACCAGGAGCGTATGGAACGATGAGGCGCACCGGTCCCTTGGGATAGGTGCCCTGCGCATGAGTCGCAGCCCAGGGCAGCGCAACAGCGACAGCGGCCACAAGCGTTTGAGCGGCGACCTTGAATACGGAATTTTTGGTGCTCATTCCTTCCCCTTTTTTGTGTTTTCCCGGTGCTGGCGACCGGATGGCCGTCCTCTTGTGCTTGTTGGATACGAGGCTCGTGCCGGACTGCTCTCGGCATCATAATGGCAATTCGACAATCTGGAGCCGCGACGTGCGCGAGGAGCACAGCATGGATCTGCAGCAACTCGTCACCGGCATACTCGCCGGCACGACAGTCCCCGAGTCCTCACCGACGGAGGCGGACTACCACGCGGCATGGCTGGACCACAGAGTCGGGGAAGAGAACGAGTTCATCACGGCCGCGCTGGGCGGCGCGCTGGCCGATCGCCTCGCCTGGGTGTTCGTCGCCGGGTACCAGGCCTCCATGCGCCGCAGCTTTCCCGCGCTGCCGCGCGAGAACGGCTGGTGCGCCTTCGTCAACACCGAGGACCGGACCGGCACTTATCCGGGCACGACCCTCACCGGAGAACCCGGCAATCGCAGGCTCTCGGGCTGGAAGGGCTGGGTGGCGGCGGCCGACCACATCGATCGCCTGATCGTCACTGCCAGCCACAACCAGCGGCCCTTCATGCTGCTGCGCCGCGACCAGCCGGGAGTGCGTATCGTCACCGGCGCGCCGAAGGAATACCTGTCGGAACTGGTCCAGGGACGGGCGCAGTTCGACAATGTGGCGATCAGCGAGACGCAGATCATCGGCGATGCGCGCACCTTCCCGGTGTTTCGCTCGGCGGAGTCGGCCTATGTGCGCACGGCGTTGAGCGCCTTCATGTTCAGTCACGCGCGCCGGCTGGGTGCTTCGCCGGCACTGATTGGGGGGGCACTGGACGCGCTGTTCGCCTGCGCGGCGATACTGCAACTGCCGCTGCCTTCGGACACCGCCGCGGTGGCGATGCTGGGCAGCGCCAGCCACGTTGTCGCGCTGGCTTTGGAATTCGAATCGCTGATCGCGCAGAAGGATCAGGCGCTGCATCAGCTCTGGGTGAAGGACCGGCGCCTGATCCGCGGGTCCTTGCCGGGGATCGCTTCAAGAGCCGAGCGGGCGCTTGGCATCGCCAGCGTCGACGCCAGCGCAAAAACCTGAGACCTGAGTCCTCGGGCGCAACCTCTTTCCCGCATCTGCGCTAAGCTCTGGCCTCCCCTACACAGATCAATCAAGAGGCCTTCATGTCCCTGGAGCAAATCAAAAAGGAACTCGCACCCACCGGCGTGCTGCGCGCCGCCATCAACATGAGCAATGCCCTGCTCGTTACCGGCCGGGCGCCCAATGGCGACCCGACCGGCGTCTCGCCCAGCATGGCTGCGGCCATCGCCGAGCGCCTGGGCGTGCCGGTGCAGTACGTGCCCTATGAAAAGCCCAGCCAGATCGCCGACGATGCCGGCACCGGCAAATGGGACATCGGCAATATCGGCGCCGAGCCGCAGCGCGCAGAGAAGATTTTCTTCACCGCAGCCTATGCCGAGATCGAGGCCACCTACCTGGTGCCCGCCGGCTCGCCCATCCAGAGCATCGCCGACGTGGACATGCCCGGCGTGCGCATCGCGGTGAACGCCGGCGCGGCCTACGACCTGTGGCTGGATCGCAATATCAAGCAGGCCAAGCTGGTGCGCACGGGCAAGGGGGTCAAGGCCCTGGATCTGTTCATCAACGAGAAGCTGGAGGCCTTCGCCTCGCTGCGTCCCGGCCTGTTGAAGGACGTGACCAAGCTCCCCGGCGCGCGCATTCTCGATGGCAACTTCGCCACGGTGCAGCAGGCCGTGGGCACCTCCAAGGCCAATGCGGCCGGCGCGAAGTTCCTCGCCGATTTCGTCGAGGAAGCCAAGCGCACCGGCGTGGTGGCGAAGTTCATCGAGCAGCATGGCGTGAAGGGCCTGTCCGTACCGCCGCCGGCCTGAGCACGCCAGGCGGGCCTGCATGCCCCCGGCAAGCAGTTTGAACGGCGCGCGGCTGGTTGCGGCCGTGTGCGCCGCGCAGGTGCTGGTGCAGATCGGCACCTTCTTCTGGCCGGCGCTGCTGCCCGGCATGATGAAGCTCTGGGACCTGAGCAACGGCGAAGCCGGATGGATCACGGCGAGCTTCTATGGCGCCTACATGCTGGCAGTGCCGGTGCTGGTCACCCTCACCGATCGCATCGATCCCAGGAAAATCTATCTTTTCGGCGTGGGCTTGATCGTGGCCGGCCATCTGCTCTTCGGCCTGCTGGCCGAGGGCTTCTGGTCGGCGCTGGTTCTGCGCTCGCTCACCGGCATCGGCTGGGCGGGCACCTACATGACCGGTGTAAAGCTGCTCGCCGACCAGGTTGACGCCAAACTCATGTCGCGCGCCGTTACCGGCCACGCCGCCGGCATCGGCGTCTCCGGGGCGCTGTCCTTCGCCTGTGCCGATCTGATCGCCCAGTCCTGGGGATGGAGCGCGGCCTTCATCACCGCAGCCGCCAGCGCGGTCCTGGGCTGGCTCCTCGTGGCCCTCACCGTGCCACGCCGGAAGACCGCGGCCGTGCGCAACGCAGATGGCGGCGGCCTGTTCGATTTCCGCTTCGTGTTCCGCAATCGCTCGGCCATGGCCTACGCCCAGGCCTATGGCGTGCATACCCTGGAACTGGCCTCGCTGCGTGGCTGGGCGGTGGCTTTCCTGAGCTATGTGGCATTGACCACCAGCGATGAAGGGTGGCGGGCCTCTCCTGCCATGGTGATGACCGTGCTGGGCCTGGCCGGGACAGTGGCCAGCGTGGCCGGCAACGAGGCCTCCATACGCCTGGGCCGGCGGCAGCTTGTCGTCACGGCCATGCTCGGCTCCGCGCTGCTGGCCGTCATGCTCGCCTGGCTGGGCACGCTGTCCTACATGGCCGCGGTGCTGCTGCTCACGCTGTACACGCTGCTGGTGTGGCTGGACTCCTCCTCCCTCACCGCCGGCACCACCGGCTCGGCCGAGCCCTCGCGGCGCGGCGCCACGCTGGCGGTGCATTCCACGCTGGGCTATGCCGGCGGCTTCATCGGGCCGCTGATGATCGGCTATGCGCTGGATCTCGCCGGGGGCATGTCGCGCGCCGGATGGGGCGCGGCCTTTGGACTGGTCGCGGGACTGTCGCTGATCTCGGTGACTGCATTCATCGTCATGCGGCCGCGTGATCTGGCCGGGGATCGCGGCAGGGATTAGCCGGGATATTATGATCAATTATCAATATTAGTCTTTTTCTGTATTACTTTAACGTTGATATTGTAATCAACGATATTTCGCAATCAGCCCGACCTGAGGAGATCAGAATGCAACACGATAGAGCGGCAGTCCTGCAGGCAGTCGTTCTTGCGGCAGCCTGTGCATCCGGCGCGGCACTGGCCCAGACCGCAAGCTATCCGACCAAGCCGGTCACTGTCGTCGTGCCGCTTGCGCCGGGCGGGCCGGTTGAGTTCGAGATGCGCCTGTACATGCCCAAAATGCAGGAGCTGCTGGGCCAGCCCTTCATCACCGAATTCAAGCTGGGCGCGGCGGGCACCATCGCCGGCGCCTATGTCGCCAAGGCCGCGCCTGACGGCTACACGCTGCTGACTGTCAACAATGCCTTCGCCACCTTCCCCGGGCTTTACAAGAACCTGCCCTTCGACGTGGTCAAGGATTTTGCGCCGGTGACGCTGATGACCAAGCGACCGGTGGTGCTGATGACCGGCCCATCCTTCCCGCCCCGGAACTTCGCCGAGTACCTGGCCTACGCCAAAGCCAACCCGGGCAAGATCAACTGGGGCACGACAGGGGCGGGGGCAGGCGGCCACCTCTCGGGATCCTGGTTGCATGGCGCAACGAATACCAGGATCACCTTCATCCACTACAAGGGCACCGGCGACGCGCTGCCCGACCTGATGTCGGGGCGGCTGGACGTCACCGGCGTGGGCCTGGGACAGGCCATGCCCTTCATCAAGTCAGGCAAGCTCCGCCCCATCGTGATGCTGGCCGATAAGCGCAGCCCGCTGCTGCCCGATCTGACCACCGTCGCCGAATCGGCCGTGCCCGGATACGACTACGGCTCCTACACCGGCTTCTTCGCCCCCGGTGCCACGCCCGCTGCCATCGTCAACAGGCTCAACGAGAACTTCGTGAAAGTGCTGAAGATGCCGGAGATCAGGAACCGGCTTGAGGCCGACGGCAATGAAGTGATCGGCAATACGCCGGCGCAGTTCCGGCAGATGATCGTCAACGAAACCAGTGCCTGGACGAAGGTGGTGCAAGAGGCTGGAATAACGCTGGAACGATAAACAATCCCAACGACACTCATGCCCAGGTCATCCAACCGCTATATCCGCTGCCACCACTGCGGCCATCGGGTCTATCACCAGATTCGGCGCTGCCCGCATTGCCAACATCCAATGCGGCGGATCGGACTCACCTGGTTCATTGCCGCAATCATCGCCGTGGTGGTGACCCTGGCTGTGGCCAACTGGATGTCGAATGTGGACAAGCCGCCTCCGCCGCCGCCGGAGATAAATACGGGTTGAATTCCGTGGCGGATACCGAAGCTGTTCTGATTTCGTAACGCAGCGGCCGATTCAGCCCTGCCTCGCCTCCATCGCCCCACGCAAACACCGCGCGTAGTTCTCAAAGCACACGGCGCGCAAGACCTTGTCATCGACACCGCGTTTGCGCAGCAGATCCACAATCGCGCGCAGGTCGCCCAGCTCCTTCATCAATCCATTCTGGCCCACGCCGTCCAGGTCGGTGCCGAACATGACATGTTCCGGCCCCACCGTATCGATCATGCGCATGAGTCCATCGGCATAGGCGGGAAGGCCTGTCATGCGCGAGCTTCGCAGCGACCACAGGCCAACCGCGCCGCCGCGTTGCGCGATCTTCCTGGCGTAGTCGATGTGCAACAGGCGCGACTGCGGCTGCACCCAGGTGTACTGGGTCCGGGAAATTTCGCTGTGCGACCAGATCACGGGCACGGATGACACTTCCAGCGCGCGGTCGATGACGGCATTGGTGGCGTGCGCCAGGTCCACGAGAATGCCCAGGCGGTTGCAGGCCCTGACCACGTCCACGCCCAGCGGCGTCATGCCGTTGTGCTCGGGGCGTTCGGTCTGGAAATCGCCCATGCCATTGCGCACGTAGTGCACCAGTTGCAGATGGCGCAGGCCGGCGACGTGGAACTGGTCGATCAGCTCCAGGCCGTCCTCGGCGAAGCCCGCGCCTTCCATGGCGATCACCACCTGCGGCTTGCCCGAACGCGCCGCGTCGAGGTCGGCAGGGTTCTCCAAATGGGCGAGATCGTGCGCGGCGAGATACTTCTTCATGTCCGCCAGCTTCTGCCGGACATAGCGCGACTGGTCGCCGCGCGCGGGCGTAGAACGCTGCACGATGCCCCTGTTGGTGCGCACGATCCAGCGGCTGTCACTGACAATGGTCCAGGCCAGCAACATGACGCCGGCCGCCTGCATCTCCTCTTTGAGCGCGCCCTTGTAGCCGCCGGTATCGTGCAGGCCCAGGTGTGAATGCGAGTCTGCAATCGGGATGTTGACTGCGGGGAAGTCTGTCGCCGCCCGCGATAGAGATGGCCAAGCGGCTGCCAGCGCTAGCGCACCAGCCGATTTGAGGAGAAGCCTTCTGCCTGGCGAATGCATGTGACTTCCGTGGTGAAGGCGCCGGATGCCAGCGCCCGGAGCCTGGCCCCTATTCCGAGCCTGGCCCCTTTTCTATGCCTTTTTGCCAGGTCGAGGGTTTTCCCTTGAAGGTCTTGGCGCGCTTTTCCAGCCAGTAGGCATAGGCCTTTGGTATGTGATCCAGGCTGGCCACGCCCAGCTTCTGTGCCGCATCCAGCGGCCAGTTGGGGTTGTGCAGGATCTCGCGGCCCAGCGCGGCCAGGTCGGCTTGCCCTGAGCGGATGATGTCGTCGGCCTGGTCAGGATGCACGATCAGACCCACGGCCATGGTGGCGACGCCGGAATGCTCGCGTATCTGCGCCGCGTACTGGACCTGGTAACCGTAGGTGGGCGCGAGGTCGGCCACCGATCCCTCGGTCATGCCGCCGGCGCTGCAGTCGATGACATCGACGCCGGCCTCGCCCAGGCGCCGCGCCAGCTCGATGCTGTGCTCCAGCTCCCAGCCGGTATCGTCCACACAGGACATGCGAAAGAACAGCGGCTTCTCCGCGGGCCAGACCTGCCGCACGCTCTTTGCCACATCGATGGCGAAGCGCATGCGCTTCTCGAACGTGCCGCCGTAGTCGTCGTTGCGCCGGTTGGCGACCGGAGACAGGAACTGGTGGATGAGATAGCCATGGGCGCCGTGTATCTCCATGACATCGAAACCGGCCTGCAGTACGCGGCCGGCGACGCGGCGCCAGTTCTCCAGCGCCTGCTCCATGTCGGCCGCAGTCATGGCCCGGGGCACGGCATAGTGGGGATCGTGCGCAATGGCGCTGGGTGCGATCAGCTCCCAGGGCTCGCCGTGATCCACACCGGGGCAGGCATCATCGAGCTGCAGACGGCCTTCCCAGGGAACCGGTCTGCGCGCCTTGCGGCCGGAGTGGCCGATCTGAATGCCCACAGCCGCGCCTTGGGCGTGAATGAAGTCGGTGATCTTGCGAAAGGGCGCGATGTATTCGTCCTTCCACAGGCCCAGGTCGCGCGGTGTGGAGCAGCCGCGCGGATCCATCTTGGTGGATTCGACGAACACCAGCCCGGCGCCGCCGGTGGCGAAGCGCCCGTAATGCACGAAGTGGTAGTCGTTCAGATGCCCGCCGTTGGCGCAGTAGGTGAGCATGGGCGAGACGACGATGCGATTGCGCAGAACCACCTCGCGCAGGCGCATGGGAGAAAACAGTCCGGCTGCTTCCATTGGGCAATCCCCGATATGCAATGAAGCCGGAGGACAGCGAGCCCTCCAGCCCGGTTCTAGTCGAACTTCGCGCCCGACTCCTTGATCGCCTTGGCCGTGAGGATGGCCTCCTCGCGGATGACGCCGGAGAATTCCTCCGGATTCTTCGAGGCCATGGTCTCGGTGCCGTCCTTGGACATGATGTCCTTGAACTTGGCATCGCCCACGGCTTGCGTCGTGGCGCTGAACAGCCGCGCCACCACCGGCTGCGGTGTTTTCATCGGCAGGAAGAAGCCATACCAGATGGACAGATCAAAACCATTGACCTTGGACTCGGCCATGCCGGGCAGCGTGGGCACCAGCGGCGAGCGATCCCTGGTGGTCACGGCAATGCCGCGCAGCTTGCCGGCATTGACCATGGGCATGACCGGAGGCGCGGAGGCGAAGGTGAGATGGGTGTCGCCGGCCACCACCGAGGTTACCGACAGGCCGCCGCTCCTGTAGGGCACGTGCACCATGTCCACGCCGGTGAGGCCGCTGAAGATGACCGTGGCCAGGTGCGGCACCGAGCCGTTGCCTGAGGTGGCGTAATTGAGCTTGCCCGCGGTCCTTTTCGCCACGGTGATGAGTTCCTGCATGCTGCGTACCGGCACCCCGGGATTGACCGCCACCACCAGCGGCGCACGGGTGATCTGGATCACCGGGATAAGGTCGCGCTCGACCACGTAGCCGACGTTAGGGTTGATGATGGGATTGACGATGATGCCGCTCTGGCTGGCAATGAGGACGGTATAGCCATCCGGTGCGGACCTGGCCACCTCGGCCACGCCCAGACTGGAGCCGGCGCCGGGCTTGTTCTCCAGGATCAGGGTCTGGCCCAGCGCGCGCATCAGCGGCTCCTGGATGGCGCGGGCGGTGATGTCGGAGGCGCCGCCGGGCGCGAACGGGATGATGAGGCGGACGGGCTTGCTGGGGTAGGTCTGGGCGTGGGCGCCGGTCGCGGACAGCAGGGCGATGGCGCAGAGCGTGATTCGGGTCAATTGGGTTGGTTGCATGGCGATCTCCTCCTCAGAATAAAAACGGGGACAGGCTTTGCAGACTGTCCCCGCTTGTTCCCACTTGCACGATGCGGCCTTGTCAGCCTCATCGGCGTTTCAATGCACTCAGGCCACCAGCTTGAGCGACTTCTCCAGGCGCCGGTAATGCAGCCGGGGAGCGCCCAGGGTGTGGTACAGCGAGCGCGAGGCCTTGGTGAACAGCGTCAGGCCGTACTGGCGCACCACGCCGATGCCGGCATGCACTTCATGCGCGTAGTCGGTGGCGCGCAGGTAGCTCTCCGAGGACACCGCCTTGGCGACGTGGCAACTGGTCTCCGCGCCTTCCACGTTGCTGTCCAGCTTCCACAGCGCCTCGTAGGTGGTCCAGCGGGCGGAGTCGAGGTGGTTGACCAGGTTGATGATGTGGTCCTGAACGCGCGAGAACCGGCCGATCACCTGGCCGAACTGCTTGCGCTCGCCGGCATAGGCCAGCGCCATGTCGAACACGCGCTTGCAGCCGCCGACCTTGTAGGCGCACAGGATGGGGAGCGACGTGACGATGCCCTTGTCCAGGCCGGTCCAGGCCGAATTGGCCGTGCCGACGAGGTCGCTGCCAGCCACCTTGACCTTGTCGAACACCACCTCGCTCTTGCCGGTCATGAAACCGGCAAGCGGACGGATGGACACGCCCTTGGCCTTGGCATCGACGCGGAACAGGGACAGGCCGATGCTGCCTTCGATGCCCGCCACCACCAGCAGGTCGGTGGCGAACACGGCGTCATCGACAAACACCTTGGTGCCGGAGAGGGAGTAGTCACCGCCGTCCTTCTTCGCCTTCATCTTGACGTTCTCGGCATTCCAGCCGAACTGCGCCTCGGTGAAGGCCAGCGCGAACACGCGCTTGCCACTGGCAACCTCGGGCAGCAGCGCCTTCTTCTGCGCCTCGGTGCCGGACTCCAGGATGATGCGGGCGCACAGCACCGCCGAGGAAAAGAGGGGCCCGGGCACGGGGCCGACGCCCAGTTCCTCGAACAGCACTGCGACGTCCATCAGCTCGTTGCCGCTGCCGCCGTAGGCCTCGGGTATGGCCATGCCGGTCCAGCCCATATCCGAGAACTGCTTCCAGTAGCGGGGCATGATATCCGTGGGGGCCGTGTCCAGCTTCAACAGCACGTCGCGGTCACAGGCGCCCTTGACGAAGTCCTTGGTCGAGTCCTGGATGAGTTGCTGCGTTTCGTTCAGTGATAGATCCATTGTTCTTTCCTTTTACGACAGCTTGCCGGCGGCTTCGCGTTCACGCCCGCCGGTACCCATACGGCGCGCCATGATGACCTTCTGAATATCGGTCGTGGCACCGGGGTGCAGCGAGGTGATGGCGTCGCGCTGGAAGTACTCGATGGCGCCCTTGAGCGGTGCCCATTTCTCGTCCGTGGTCAGCGCGTAAGGTCCGGCGATCCTGAGCATCCTTTCAGAAATATCAAGGCTGCCCAGCTTGCGGCGCAGGCTGTACTGCGGCCCCTCGTAGGTGCGCGGCTTGTGCGCATGCGACAGCCAGTGATTGCGCAGGGCGAACAGGCGCATGATCTCGCCTTCGACGTACAGTTCGGCCAGCATTTCGCGCGCATCGGGGTCGTCGGCGATGCGCACGCCGTTGTGGGTCTCTTTGCAGAAATCGATGAATTCGCCGATGACGCGGCGATCGGACATGCGGCCAGTGCCGCCATGCTCGACTTCCAGGTGGGTGGTCGCCACCTTCCAGCCGTTGTTCTCGCCGCCGACCAGGTTGGCCGCGGGAATGCGCACGTTGTCGAAGAACACCGAGTTCTTGCAGCCACCGCCGGCGCCGCCCTCGCCGCCCGTGGCCAGCGTCTCCATGGGGGTGACGGTGATGCCCGGAAGGCTCATGTCCACCATGATCCAGGACAGGTTCTCGTGGCGCTTGCCCTTGGGATCGGTGACGACGATCATCCAGGAGCGCTCCGCGCCATGTGCGCTGCCGACCCACATCTTCTGGCCGTTCACCACATAGTCGTCGCCGTCGCGGATGGCGGTGGTCTTGATGCCGGCGAGATCAGAACCTGCGCCCGGCTCGGAAAGGAGCTGCCAGGTGCGCACTTCGCCGCGGAAGATGGGGGGCAGGAACTTCTTCTTGTGCTCCTCGGTGCCCCACACCAGGATGGTCGGCGCGCCCATGCGTCCGCCCGAATCGTAGTAGGGAGGCAGGGCCAGGCCGATTCGCGTGAGCTCGTCGTTGAGCACCATGACCTCGTCGGCGTTCATGTCGGCGCCGCCGTATTCCTTGGGCATGTGGGGATAGAGCCATCCCTTCTTGCCAAGGCGCCGGCCCAGTTCGCGGCGCAGTTGATACTGCTCAGGTGGCTGGTTGGCCGCGTCCACCGTGTGAGTTATCCCGGGCGGGACATTCTTTTCCAGAAACTCGCGCACTTCCATGCGCAATTTTTGCTGCTGTTCCGTGTCTTCAATGGCGAAATCCATGAATGCAACTCCTCTTAACCAGATTCGGGATTTGTATGTCGGTTCTTGTGTTGTGGCGTAATTCTACTTCGACACCGCGGCGGCTGCTTTGCGCGCGGCCTGCAGGTAGCTTTGACTGCCCTGCTGGATCAGCCGGCCGACGGTGCTGTGGAAGTACCGCACCCCCAGGCCGAGGAAATGCGGGATGTGCGTGTCCGGGCAACTGCACCCGGCGATGCGCCCGGCGCCGGTGATGGTTCTGACGCCGCGCTCCACCTGTTTCAGCACTTCAGGGTGGGTCATCTGGCCGGTGAAACCCATGGAATTCGACAGGTCGCCGGCGCCGATGAAAAAAACGTCCACGCCGGGGACCTTGACGATGTCAGGCAGGTTGTCGATGGCCTCGACCTCCTCGATCATGACGCACACCAGCGTTTCCCGATTTGCGGCTGCGGTGTAATCGGCAGTGCTGCCGGCGTAACCATAGCCGGCGGCGCGGTTGGCGCCGAACAGCCCGCGATGCCCCAGCGGCGCGTATTTCACCGCGTCCACCACGGCACGGGCCTCCTCGGGGGTGTTGACATGGGGCACCTGCACGCCCCAGGCGCCGCGGTCCATGAAGGGGGCGATGATTTCGGGCCGGTTGGCCACCGGCCGCACGATGGGCGCCATGCCGGTGAGCTCGGCCACGGCGATGCAGCTCTCGGCGCTGTCCACGGTAATGGAGCCGTGCTCGTTATCGAGCAGTATCCAGTCAAAGCCCAGGCTGCCCAGCATCTCCACCACCTGGGGCGAGGGAAAGGTGCACATGACGCCAAAGGCGGCCTTGCCGGCGTAGAGCTGCTGCTTCAGGGTGTTCTTGCGCATGGTGTTCTCCCGCGGGCTATTCCTCCAGCTTGATGCCGGTGTCCCTGACCAGGTTCTTCCAGATGTCGAACTGCGGTGCCATGTATTTTCTGAACTCCTCGGCCGTGCTGCCCACGGCCACGAAGTAATACTCGTCGCGCAGCTTGCGCACGATCTCCGGGTCTTTGGCCATCCTGGCGAACTCTGCGCTGAGGCGAGTGACGACAGCCGTCGGGGTCCTGCCCGGCGCGAGCGCGCCCAGCCAGGAGGTGTAATCAAAACCGGGCACCTGCTCGCGCACGGCGGGAATGTCGGGAAGCGTGACAAAGCGATCGGCGCTGGTCATGCCCAGCGGCCGCAGTTTGCCCGACTTGATGAAGGACATGGTCGCCACCGGAAAGGCGTAGGTGGCATGGATGCGTCCGGTTACCAGATCGGGCAGCAGCGGTCCGGTGCCCTTGTAGTGGACAAAAGTCACCTTGGTGTTGGTCATGTTGTGCAGCCAGGCACCGGGCAGATGCACGGCACCGCCAGCGCCCGATGTGCCGAAATTGATCGCACCCGGATTGGCCCGGGCATAGGCGATGTACTCGGTGACGGACTTCACCGGCAGGGTGTTGGACACCACCAGCATGTTGCCGCGGGTGCTGATCAACGACACCGGCGCGAGATCCTTCACCGGATCAAAGGGCAGGTCCGGATACAGGGCCGGCGTGATGACATAGGAGCTGGAGGTGGTCAGCAGGGTGTGCCCGTCAGGCGCGGCCTTGGCCACGTAGTTCTGGCCCAGGGTGCCACCGGCACCGGCGCGGAAATCGACAACGATCTTCCAGCCGGTGTTCTCCATGATCTTCTGGGCGTACAGGCGGGTTTCCACTTCCTGCGGTCCGCCCGCGGCCAGCGGATTGATGAAGGTGATGGCCTTGGAGGGAAAGGGCTCGGGTTTCTGCGCCAGGGCCGCTCCCGGGCAGAACGCCAGTGCCATCAGGCACGCGAGTGCGCGGTATTGCTGCATGTCATCTCCTCAGGTCGGCCTGGCGCTGCTTGTGGGTGCAGCGCTCCGGCGGTCGGCAGGCGGGCGCAAAAACCCGCAAGCTGCATTCATGATGTCCAGCGGAATGATACCCGTCCTGGCCGGTGCTGGCGGCGGGATCGCGGCGCATGCATACTATCGATTCAGCAGTTCACAAGATTCAGCAAAAAACGCCGCACTGGCGTTACCGTATCAAATCCAGGGAGGTTGAATGCCGCAACTCGTCTTTTTGCACGGCCCCGGCGCCGGCGCCTGCGCCGACTGCTATCACTATCAGTTCCAGCACTTCCCCGGCTGCGTCGCGCCCACCCTGCCCGGACATCTCGAAGGTGCACCCTGTGCGGACGTGAAGAGCTACGCCGAGTGGGTGCGCGGCTGGCTGTGGGCGCAGGGCATGAAAAAGGACCTGGTGCTGGTGGGTTACACGCTGGGGGCCTCCATCGCGCTGCAGTACGCCCTGGACTATCCCGACGAGGTCAGGGGCATTGTCATCATGACCGTGGCCATGCGGCCCAAGACCCGACCGCCGGGCGCCTACGACATGCGCGTGCGCGCCGCGCAGGAGCCCAAGGCCTACGAGGAATGGGTGGCGTTCCAGGATCACGCCATGAAGTTCGTCGAGCCCGGCCTGAAGAAAAAACTCATGGAGCGCCATCTGCAGATCGGCCCCCTGTCCCAGCTCCACGACCTGAAGACCATCGATGCCTTCGACGTGCGCGATCGCATCTCCACGCTCAAGCCCAAACTGCTGCTGCTGCGCGGCGTGGACGATCCGGGCAAGCCGCTGGAGTACGAGAAGGAAATACACGAGGCCGTGCCGGGATCGCGCTATATCAAACTCTCCGGCGCCGGGCACTTTCCGCCCACGGAGAAGCCGGGCGAGGTCAACCGGCTGATCGAGGAATTTCTGGTGGAGCTCTAAGCGGTCACACCAGCGGCCTATAAACAAATATCATCTACTTTTCGCAGGAGGTCAGACATGAACGCACCCGTCGCCGCTACCGCTGCCGCCGCAGGACCCAACCTGTCGCTGGATGAATTGATCTTCGTCGAACTGTGCGGCCGCGCCCTGCAGTGCACCGACGCCGCCGCCGCGGTCAAGCCCAACCCGGCCATCCTCGCCAAGCTGAGCATCCAGCTGGCCGATGCCTACCGCGCTGCATACAAGGAAAAGATGTACGACCTGTTACCCAAGAATGTCGGCTACGAGATCAACATGGATGACATCACCAACTGGGACAAGAAAAAATAACGTAAAAACAGGGACAAGCGGGCGGATTGCGTGTATATTCCGCCGCAAGGTTTGCGAGACGCATCATCCGGTTAGCGTTCCAGCCTCTTCGTGGTGTTCCTGCAGTCGTGCCTTCCTGGCGCTTCTCAGTAGTTCAAACCCGAATTCCATTAAGCAGTACCTCATCTGCCTGAACCGGTGTGGAAGATTCTTAGAGTCTTCCCGGGTCGATACCTCAGGAGAGTGTCATTACTCAGTCGTTCAAGAACGAGGGTTCGCCCTCGACGTCCGCTATTGCTGTTTCCAACGCATCTGCCGCAGAAGCCGCCGTTTCCACCAACAAGCCCGCGATCGCATTCAGCAGCCTCGGCCTGTCCGAGCCCATCCTGCGCGCCGTGATCGAACAGGGCTACACCGAGCCCACGCCCATACAGGCGCAGGCCATACCCATCGTGCTCTCGGGCCGCGACCTGCTGGGCGCAGCGCAAACCGGCACCGGCAAGACCGCCGGTTTCACGCTGCCCATGCTGCAACTGCTGAGCGCGGCACAAAGCACCGGCCACCCGCGCCGCCCGGTTCGCGCCCTCATCCTCACGCCCACGCGCGAGCTGTGCGCCCAGGTGCAGGACAGCGTCAAGACCTACGGCAAGCATCTGCGCATCACCTCCACCTGCATCTACGGCGGCGTGGGCTTTACGCCGCAGGTCAACGCGCTGCGCCGCGGC